>JALZNU010000440.1 GCA_030857495.1 Actinomycetota bacterium
AAGAATCGCCGTGTGGTGACGTCGATGACGATGCCCGGTGGCTTCGATCCCTCTGGCCTCGTCACCCAACTGCCGCTCGGCGACGTCACGGGTCTGCACGCCTTCACGTTCAACGGCGTCGCCGCCACGTCGGCATGGCAGCACCGATTCGTCGACGAGGTTCGATGAGCCAAGCACCAGGGGTCGACGCGATCGTGATCGGGGCGGGGGTGATCGGCGCATCGGTGGCGCTCGAGCTCGCTCGCGGTGGCCGGTCGGTCGTGTGTGTCGACAAGGGTCCGGCGCCGGGTGCAGGATCCACCAGCGCGTCGTCGGCGATCATCCGCTTCAGCTACTCCACGCCCGACGCCGTCCTGACGGCATGGGAGGCCGCGGCGATGTGGCGCGACTGGGCGGGACACCTCGGGGCCGAGGACCCCGACGGTATGGCGCGATTCCTGCACACGGGCAACCTCATCCTGTGCACGACGGGCTACGACGGCACTCCCGTGATGCGGCTGTGGGACGAGCTCGGCATCCCGTACGAGCGTTTCGATGCTGACGGGCTGCGTGCCCGGTTCCCCGGTCTCGACGTCGGGCGCTACTACCCGCCGAAGCGCCCCGACGATCCCGCCTTCGCCGAGGATGCCGAGGGCGAGCTGACCGGCTTCTATCAGGGCGACAGCGGGTTCATCGACGACCCGATGCTGGCGGCGCACAACCTTGCGCACGCCGCCCGCCAGCACGGCGTCGACTTCCGGTTCCGCCGCGAGGTGACGTCGATCGACCAGCGCGACGGGCGGGTGGTCGGGGTGACGCTCGACGGTGGCGAGAAGGTCGCCTCGCCCGTGGTCGTCAACGTCGGTGGGCCGCACTCGTCGAAGCTCAACGAGATGGCCGGCGTCAGCGACGAGATGCGGATCCGCAGCCGTGCGCTGCGTCAGGAGGTTTTCGTCGCGCCAGCCCCGTCGGGGTTCGGGCTCGACGACGACGGGCCACTCGTGGCCGATCTCGACGTCGGTCAGTACTTCCGGCCCCAGCCGGGCGGGTTGCTGCTCGTCGGTGGCACCGAGCCGGAGTGCGATCCGCTGCACTGGATCGACGATCCCGACAGCTTCGACGAGCACACGACCGTCGAGGTGTGGGAGACGTACATGATGCGCCTAGCCCGGCGGCTGCCCGAGTTCGGTGTGCCGTCGCGCCCGACGGGACTCGCCGCGATGTACGACGCCTCCGACGACTGGGTACCGATCTACGACCGATCGAGTGTCGGCGGATTCTTCATGGCGTGCGGAACGAGCGGCAACCAGTTCAAGAACGCACCGCTCGCCGGGCAGTTCATGCGGGCGCTCGTCGATGCCGAGGCGGCCGGGATCGACCACGACGCCGAGCCGGTGCACTTCACGGGCGCCGTCACCGGTCGCCCGATCAACCTCGGCGCCTTCTCCCGCCTCCGCTCACCGTCCGCCACCTCCGGCACCGTCATGGGCTGACTGCGCGGCCAGTCATGGCTGACCCCGAGATTCCCCTCACCACCGTCTGGGCGGGATTCCTCCCGTTCCACCGTCTGGGCGGGATCTCTTCCACCTGCTGGCACGAATCCCGCCCAGACGGTGGTGGGGCGGACGGTCCGGGCGCCGTCAGGCAGCGGTGGGGCGGGGTTAGGCAGGGCGGTCGAGACGATAGATGTGGGCGGGTCCGGCGTCGCGAGGGTCGGGAGCGACCAGGTCCCCCGTCCAGATGCGCACGAACCCGGCTCGTTCGAGCACCCGCCACGACGGGCGGTTGTCGGGATCGACGTCGACGATGATCGCCGCCGAGTCGGGCTCGTCGTGCCAGCTGCGCGCCACGAAGGCGGCGATCGCCTCGGACCCGATCCCGCGGTTCGTCAGGTCGACCTCGCCGATGAAGTAGTCGATGCCGAGCGCGGCAGGCGGGATGTCGATCACCGACAGCGTGTCCACCCACTCGGCGTTGTCATCCACGCGGTAGCGCTGAATCATGCCGATCGGCCGGTCGTCGAGGAGGATGACGAACAGGTGCGTCTGGTCGTCGCCGTCGATGCTGACGGCGAAGTCCCGATCGACGGCGTCGGGCGACGGATCGTGCTGCCACCACCGATGCACGTGCGGCCGGGCGAGCCATCCGCCCAACATCTCGAGGTCGGCACGCACGAGCGGCCGGAACAAGATCGTCATCGTCCGGCGCGGCTGCCGCCGCCGAGCGTCGCGACG
>JALZNU010000441.1 GCA_030857495.1 Actinomycetota bacterium
TCCTCGGGGTAGGCCTCGGGCTGTTCGCCTCACGGCGGGCCGTGCGTCCGTTGGGCGCCGCGGCGCAGGCGGCGACGGCCATCGCCAGCGGCCGTCTCGACACGCGGCTCGAGCCCACCGACGACCCCGACCTGACGGTGCTGTCCAACGCCTTCAACGAGATGGCGGCGACGCTGCAACGCCGCCTCGAACAGGACGCCCGCTTCGCGTCCGACGTCAGCCACGAGCTGCGTTCGCCGTTGATGACGCTGTCGGCGTCGGTCGAGGTGATGGATTCGAGGCGCGACGAGATGCCCGAGCGAGCGCAGACGGCCCTCGACCTGCTGAAGAGCGATGTCGTGCGATTCCAGAGCCTCGTCGAGGACCTGCTGGAGATCAGCCGGTACGACGCCGGCGCCGTGCGCCTCCACCTCGAACCGCTGCTGGCCGCCGAGTTCGTGCGCAATGCCGTCGCCGTCAGCAGCATCCCGGAGACGCCTGTCCAGGTGTCGCCGCAAGCGGAGCACATCGTCATCGAGGCCGACCGGCGCCGCCTCGCCCGGGTCGTCGCCAACCTCATCGACAATGCGAGGGCCTACGGCGGCGGCAGTCCCACGGTCTCGATCGCCGAAGCCCGCGCGGCCGACGAGATCAGCGAGGCCGCCGAGGTGTCGCACGTGCAGATCGTCGTCGAGGATTCGGGTCCCGGAATCGCTGCCGACGAGCGCAAACGGATCTTCGACCGCTTCTCGCGAGGTGCGGCGGCTGCGGGACGGCGCGGCGGCACCGAGGGCGCCGGGCTCGGGCTGTCGCTCGTTGCCGAGCACGTGCGGATGCACGGCGGGCGCGTGTGGGCGGAGGATCGTCCCAACGACGAGCCGGGCGCCCGCTTCGTGATCGAGTTGCTGACGGTGAGGGACGAGCCGTGACCCGTCGTCCCGGCGTGCTGCGCCTGGCGGGTGCCGTCGTCGTCGCGTTGACGGCGGTGGGCTGCTCGATCGGTGTCGACGACGAGCCGCGTGACATCGCCGAGGAGAACCGGCGCGACCTCGAGCGCGGCGGTCAGGAGGAGCCCGGTACCGCAACCGGCGCGACTCGGGTATTCCTCATCGCCCCGTCGGAGGCGAACGATCGCCAGGTGCTGCGCTCGGTGCTGCGCGACAGTGCCGGCGACGCCCAAGCCGTGACCGAGGAGCTGCTGCGCGGACCCAATGACGCCGAGGTCGGTGCGGGGCTGCGTACGGAGGTCCCGACCGGCCTGCGCCTGCTGTCGGCGTCGCGACTCGGCGACACGGTCGTCGTCAACGTCTCCGACGAGATGCTCGACGTGTCGGGCGACGCGCTGATCCTCGCCGTTGCCCAGATCGTCGCTACGCTGACCCAACTCGATGGCGTCGAAGCCGTGCGGCTGACCGTCGAGGGTGATCCGGACGCGTTGACGGGTGGCAGCGCGACGCCGCTCGACGGCCCGCTGACCGTGTACGACTTCGCCGGTCTGATCGAGTCCAGTCAACCGGCCGTCCCCGGCCTCCCCTCACGCTGAGACCCCCTCGCCTGTGTCGCTTGTGTCAGCATTTCCCGCCGGCGCCGCGTGTTTTCGCTGACTCAGACGAAGAAGAGGTCGGCGATCTCGCGGTAGAGCGCCATGTCGACGGGGCGTGACCTCCCGGCGGCGATGGCCATCGGCGCCCGCTCGATCTGGGTGCCGGACAGCACGACCATCTGCCCGAACGCCGCGTCGTGCACGGCGTCGATGGCGGCGAGCCCATAGCGAGTCGACAGCACGCGGTCGAACGCCGTCGGCGTGCCGCCGCGCTGGACGTGACCGAGGTTGACGACCCGGGTCTCGTAGCCGGTACCGTCGCCGATCTGGCGGGCGATCAGCTCGGAGATCCCGCCGAGGCGCACGTGGCCGAACTGGTCGTACTCCTTGTCGGGGGTCATCTCGGAGTCGGCGGGCGGCTCGGTGCCCTCGGCGACGACGACGATAGAGGCGTAGCGACCGCGCTCGTGGCGCACGATCAGCCGCTCGCAGACCTGGTTGATGTCGTAGCGCAGCTCGGGGATCAGCACCGCCGTCGCTCCCCCGCCGATCGCTGCGTAGAGCGCGATCCAGCCGGAGTGGCGGCCCATCACCTCGACGACGAGGACGCGGTCGTGGCTCTCCGCCGTCGTGTGCAGGCGGTCGATGGCGTCCGTGGCGATCTGCACGGCGGTGTCGAACCC
>JALZNU010000084.1:0-3046 GCA_030857495.1 Actinomycetota bacterium
TCGAGCGGTGTCGGTCACGTCGAAACGCTCGTACGCCTCGCGCATCGCGGCGATGGCGCCGTCGAGGTCGCCACTGGGGTTCGGGACGACGTTGGCGAGGAACGCCTTGTCGAGATGCGTGTGCGGCTCGACCGCGGCGGGAGCCAACACGTGCCCGGTCAGGTCGATGACATCGACGGCGTCCGCAGCTGCGTCGAGGTCGTGGCCGACGTCGGTGATCGCACCGTCGGTGATGGCGACGTCGACGACGGTGTCGCCGACGGTCGCATGGCGGAGGATCAGGGTAGACATCGACGCCATTGTCGCTCGCGACGGCGCTCTCGCGCTGCTCGATCAGGTCTGCACGCGGTGCAGCACGACCGAACGTGCCCGTCGCTCGACCTCGTAGAGCCGGACGTCGTTGTCGCCGTCGCGGTAGAGATCCGCGACGTAGCCGACGAAGGACAGGCCGCCACCGGACGGCCGGAAACCGCCGGCGACGCCTGCCACCCGTCCATTGATCGCCACCAGCAGATCCGACGAGGGCCTGACTCCGTCGGATCCCGAGACGGTCCCCGCGACCACGGGTGGGCCGGGCTGGCGGGCGACGGTGAGATCGTCGAACTGCATGCCGTCGTCCCACGTCGCGTCGAGCTCGCTCGTCTGCGCGACGCGCAGTGCCGCCACCTGCTCGCCCACGAGGTTGCCGTACTTGCCTACCCCGGCGAGCCCGAGCCAGTCGTCGCCGTTCGGGAACCGAGCAGCCTGCCGGCGGGCGAGCGCCTCGAGGCCGGCGACGGGTGCCGGGACGATCCGCTCCGACGTCGGTTCGCTCCCGTCGAACAGCGAGTGACCGTCGAACGTCCAGTCCTCGTTCTCCGAGTCGATGGAGATGTCGAGCAGATCGACGAGTGACGGCAGCACGTCAATCGTGTCGGCGGCCTCATCTCGCACCGCGCCCGTCGTCTGTCCCGGCCCCTTGATGAACAGCGGGACACGCAACGCCGCCTCGCGGTTGCGATCGGTGATCGGATTGCGCCCGATGTCGGGCGGCATCAGGTTGAGCCCGTGATCCGACGTCACGACGAGGGTCGTGTCGTCCCAGGTGGGCAACGATCGCAAACGGGTGAGCAGGCCTTCCACGAGTTCGTCGACCGCGCTCAGCTGACGAAGGTGCATCTGGTGCATGACCCTCGACCGGAACCCGAAGCCGGCGCGCTCCGGGTCGGACTTGACGAAGGAGTACCAGCTGATGACGGGCGGGGTGTCGTGGCCCGCCCGGTCCAAGGTCCACGGGTAGTGCGGCAGAAGGACGTGGACGTAGTGCACCCCAGGGGTTCCGTCGATCGCTTCGATCTCGCGGCGCATCAGCATCCGCTGCGCCTGCGGCGTGTTCTCGTAAAACGAACGAATGAACGCGTCCTTCATCAGTTCGCTGCCCTTGATCTTCGGCACATCACCATCGGCGCCGAACTCACCCCACGAGCCATCGATCGACGGGAGACCGTCGCGCACGCTCGTCGGCAGCACGCGGTGTCCGTAGACGACTGCGGCGTCGTCGAGTGCCTGGCGCAGCGGACGTGGCGGGAGCGGTTCGCACGTGTCGGGCGGACACATGCTGCTCACGGCCTCGTAGCGACGGACGGGCAGGGCGTCGCCGAGCAACGTGAAGAGGTTGCGTGGATGGTCGGCGTACGTCGGCAGCACGCCCTCGTCGACGTTGTTGCCGGTGAGGATCGCCGGGACGGCACGCTGCGTCTCGCGATGGTTCGACGCCGCGTTGCGGAACCACGTGCTCGTGCCGGCGAGCTCGGCGAACCCCGGGTAGCGAGTGGCGTTGATCGTGCCGTCACCGCGCAGCAGCGAGACGACGGGCAGCTCGTCGAATACGACCACCACGACCGGTCCTTCGGGCGCCGGCATCGTGATGCCGTCGGTCGACACCGACGCGCCGTCGCCCATGACGAGCGGCGTCGTGCCGCTGGCGAAGAGGAACAGCGCGACGAAGGCCACGTCGGCCACCGCCAGGTAGGACGTGAAAAGTCGCGCGGCACGGCTCCGCACGATGCCGACGGCGACGATTCCGGCGAACGCCGCAGCAAGCGGCAGCACGAGCCACGTGCTGTCGATCGCGGCCGACCTCAGCAGTGCGAGCGCGAAGGCGGCGGCGAGCATCGCCGCAAGGGTGACGAACACGACGGTGCCGACGCGGCGGCCGGCGGCCGCGCTGATGGCGACGAGGACGCCGCCGATGAGCGTCGGTGCGAACGCCACCACGATCGCGAATACGACGATCTGGTCCGGCGTGTAGCGGCCGGCGACGAAGAACGTCGCGTTGTCACCGAACAGTCCCAACAGCGGCTGGGTGACCGCCAGCGCGCTGAGCCCGGCGATGATCGCCGTCCGACGGGCCACGAGACGAGGCAGCGATGATGCATGTTCGGAGGCCGCGGCGTCGCGCTCGACGGGCACAGCCGCCGTCTCCTGCATTGGCGCACGTTATTCGACCGTATGGCTCCCGTCCGCCCACCGGTACGGGGCGGGTGGTCGCGGTAGCGTCGGACGATGAGCCACAACCCTTCTCCGCTGTCCCTCGGCGCCTTCTTCTTCGGTGGAGTCGAGCTGAGCGATGCGGGCGCCGGCACACCCGCCCCGATGGACCGGCGCGCGAGCAACGAGCAGTGCTGGCAGGCGACACTCGACTACATCAACTCGGCGACAGTCGCCGAGGGACTCGGCTACGAGTCGTTCTGGACGACCGAGCACCACTTCCAGCACGAGGGCTACGAGGTGGTGCCGAACGCGCTGATGCTGGCGACGTGGATCGCGGCTAGGACCGAGCGCATCCGGCTCGGTGCCATGTTCAACGTGGTGCCGCAGTGGAACCCGCTTCGCCTCGCAGAGGACTTCGCCACGATGCACAACCTGTCAGGCGGGCGCGGCATCCTCGGTGTCGGCCGTGGCACGGTGCCTCGCGAGGTGCTGCACCTCAACGACAAGGGTGTGTCGGTCGGCTCCCACGACAACCCCGACCAGCGCGGCGACGACGAACGCAACCGTGCGGTGT
>JALZNU010000084.1:3056-6717 GCA_030857495.1 Actinomycetota bacterium
CCCGGCCTCCCGGACCGAGGGTCGACGGTGCAACACCTCACGCTCGTGCCGCGCCCGCTATACCCCTACGAGATCTGGCAGGCGGTGACGAGCCCGCCGACGCTCGACTACGTGCCGGTCGTCGGACACGGCGCCGTGTTCTGGAACCAGCACTACTCGTTCATCCGCCGCTTCTGGGACACCTACGCCGAGCGCTACGAGGCAGCGCACGGCACGACGTTGCAGGCGCACGAACAGCGCATGCTCGTGGTGTCGGTGCGGATCGAGGACACCCACGAGGCGGCGATGACGTCGGCGCGTCCCGGGCACGACGAGTTCTGGAAGTTCCTCGGCCCCTACGGGTGGAGCCGTGGCTACATGGGCGACGACGGCAGGCCGGCGAAGCCCGGGCTGATCCCGTCGCTCGAGGAGTCGATCGAGAACCGGACGATTCTCGTCGGCACGCCGGAGGAGGTGGCCGCCCAGGTGCAGGAGTATCGCGAGCTCCTGGGGCTTTCGCGGCTCACGATCTTCCCGCACCTCATCGGCGATCCGTACAAGAAGGCCGACGAGCAGATGGCGCGCTTCATGGAGGACGTCGTCCCGCTGTTGCCCTGATCGGGTGTGCAACCCGCCAGCGCACCGGCTCAGCGGGCGGCTGCGGAACCGATCACCGCGTGCGGATCCGCTGCCGTGTGAAGCAGTCCGTCGTCGCCCGCGACGATCAGGTTGGCGTGGCCGAACTCACTCGTGAACGCCGGCGCGACCCGGGTCTCGTGGCCCTCGACAGGATCACGCCATGCGTCGGGTGCGTGCGCCTCGATCACGATTGACGGCGCCTCGCCGCCGTCCCAGGTGTCGAAGCCGGTCCGCGGTCCGCGCAGCACCCAGCGTGGCGCTGCGATCGCGCTGGCCGGCGACTCGCCGTGCACGAACAGGCGGGCGAGCAGCTGCAGGAGGATCTGCGGCTGCGCGTCGCCGCCCGTCGTGCCGATCACCGAGCGCAGCGCGCCGCTCGCCGAGTCGGTGACGAGCGCAGGCGAGAGGGTGTGCGGCGGGCGTCGTCCGGGCGCGAGCTCGGCGGGGTGGCCCTCGACGAGCGAGAAGCCGAGCCCGCGGTTCTGGAGGTTGATCGACGTGTTCGGCTCGACCAGGAGCGAGCCGAACCCAGAGGCGTTCGACTGGATCAGGCTGACCGCGAGTCCTCCCGCCTGGGTCGTGCACAGGTACGTCGTGTCACCGTCGCCTGCGGGGGGCCAGCGAGCGGGCAGCGGCATCTCCGCCCGCCGTGCCGCCTGCTCGATCAGCGCCGTCCCGTCAGCGGCATCGTGCAGCACGTCGGGACGATCGATGCTCGCCTTCACGGCGGATTCGACGGTGCGGGTGAGCCACTCGTGCGACTCGGTCTCGTCGGGGAGGCCGAGCAGCTCGGCGACTCGCGCCATCGCCAGCGTGAGGTAGCCCTGCGAGTTGGGTGGGATCGTGTGCAGGCGCACGCCGAACGCGTCGGTCGAGAGCACCTCGATCCAGTCCGCCTGTGAGCGGCTGAGGTCGGCGTCGCGGATCATGCCCTCGCTGACCTCGACGAGGCCGGCGCCGAACTCGCCGCGGTAGAACGCGTCGCGCCCTGCGTCGGCGACGGCCTCCAATGTCCGGGCGATACCGGGTCGGGCGACGACGGCGTTCGGTCCGGTCACCTGCGACACCAGCTCGCCGAACCGTGGGCGGGCCTCGTCGTCGAGCATCTGTAGCGACGCAACGAGCAGCGGGCTGGCAAACGTGCCCCGCCGTGCGAGCTCGATAGCGCGGGCGAGCACGTCACGGAGTGGCAGCGAGCCGAAGCGTTCGTGCAGCGCCGTCCACCCGTCGACGCACCCCGGGATCGTCACCGCGGCGGGATGATGACGGAACGGCATCGCTACCAACCCGGCCGAGCGCAACGCGGCGGTGTCGGTGCCGGAACCGGCCCGCCCGCTCGCGTTGAGCGCGTGCACCGTCGTCCCGTCGTGCACGAGTGCGAAGAGGTCGCCGCCCAAACCGCACATATGCGGCGCCGTCACTGTCAGCACTGCATTGGCAGCGATTGCTGCGTCGACGGAGTTGCCACCGCGCTCGAAGATCGCCATCGCCGCCTGCGTCGCGCGGTGATCCGCGCTCGCCGAAGCGGCGTCTACGCCGGCGAATTCAGAAGCGGGAACGAGCCGGGGCGCCATCGCGCGCACGGTACCGGACGTCGCCCTCGGCCGTCGATGCAACGTAGGCGCGACCCATCTCGTCGCCGAGGTGCGGAGCCGGACCGGCGCCAGACGGGACCACTCTGTTTCCCGGCCGGTAACGTCCGCCGCGTGAGCGGAGCGAGCGCGGGTAGACGAGCGAACGCCAGTGAGCCGGATGCAGATGGGGTTCGGGGGCGCAGCCCCCGGGGGGGACAACGCGTGAGCGCAGCGAGGGTGGGGAGTCGGGTCGCGCCCGTAGTGATCACCATGGGATCGCTCGGCATTCTCGTCGGTACCTTCTGGCCGTGGGTCGCGTCGGGACGACGCAACCGCAGCAGCTACCAGATCTTCGAGGTGGTCGAACGACTCGGCTTCGCGCCGGGCGGCGCCGTCGGCTGGGGAGTGCGCCTGTGGCCGATCGTGCCACTGCTCGTGGTGTGCGCGTCGATCGCGGCCTGGTATCGACGGCGCCTGGCATCCGCCGGCCTCGCAGCGCTCGGCGGGCTATACGCCGGTGGCGTCGGGCTGGCCATGGGGTCAGCGCCGCGGTCGGGTCTCGTGCGCGTACTCGGCGCGCCGACGTTCACTGCGGTGGCGGCAGGTGTGCTGCTCGCCGGCGCCGTCGTCGAGCTGAGCAGCGTCGCCCGCGACCGGATGTCACAAGCGGGGTGAACGACGCTCAGGCGCCGGGCCGAGGTGCACCGGGCGCGACGGTGCGAGCGAGGATCCCGAGCGTCGCCCGCAGCGCCGTCTCGGAGAGCACCGGGAAGATCCCCGCCTCCCGCCAGTCCGGGTGGATGTCCGACCAGTCGTAGTAGGAGGTCACGGCCGTGCCGCCATCGATCGGTTCGAGCCGGTAGCCGTAGACATGACCAATCTGCGGTCTGATCAGACCGAGGATGGTCCAGGCGATCTCGCGATCACGCTCGAACGTGGAGATGGTTACCGTGACGTCGTACAGGCCGAGCGGGTAGTCGTTGAGCGCTTCTCGGTCCATGTGCACGACGAACGTGTCGCCGGCGGCGGCGACGGGATCGCCCTCGGCCGACATCAGCATCCCGGAGCTGTCGATCGCGACGTGTCCGTTGGGGTCGCACAGCGTGGCGAAGATCGTCGACGCATCGGCCGAGATCGGTCGCGTCACCTCGATGCGTTCGGTCGTCGTCATCAGCGCATCTTGACAGTGACACCGCGATTGCGCCGAACGCGGCCCTCGTCCCACACCGCCTCGGGCGCCTCGTAGACGGAGCCGTCGGCGCCGAACACGACGAACCGATCGAACGAGCGGGCGAACCAGCGGTCGTGGGTGACGGCGAGCACGGTGCCCTCGTAGGCGGCGAGGCCGTCCTCGAGCGCCTCTGCGCTGGCGACGTCGAGGTTGTCCGTGGGCTCGTCGAGCAGCAGCATCGTCGCCCCGCCGAGCTCCAGCATCAGGATCTGGAATCGGGCCTGCTGGCCGCCCGACA
>JALZNU010000442.1:0-211 GCA_030857495.1 Actinomycetota bacterium
CACAGCTCCACGGCAACGAGAACGCCGCTGCCGTCGCCGACGTCGCCAAGCACGTGCAGTGGGTCGTCAAGGCGTACGCCGCCGGTTCGCCACGGCTGCGTGATGCCGGGTCGCTGGCGACCGACCTGATCCTGCTCGACGCCCCGAGTCCGGGATCGGGGCAGCTGTTCGACTGGCACCTCGCCGCCGACGTGCCCGAAAACGTGCGCGT
>JALZNU010000442.1:221-2199 GCA_030857495.1 Actinomycetota bacterium
GCGTCATCCTCGCCGGCGGGCTGACCCCCGACAACGTCGCAGAGGCCATCGCCACCGTGAAGCCGTGGGGTGTCGACGTCGCCTCGGGCGTCGAGCGTGACCCGGGGCGAAAGGACGCGCTGAAAGTGAAGCGGTTCATCGAGCGAGCGCGGGACGCGGCACCGACGCCGCACCTCGGACCGGACGAGATGCCGTTCGACTGGTCCGACGACTGGTCGATGCGATGATTGGCGCCCCGGTGATGGGCGATCCCGGCCGTACGGGCCGGTTCGGCGAGTTCGGCGGCAGGTTCGTGCCCGAGACGCTCGTTCCCGCCTGCGAAGAGCTGGAGGCGGCGTTCCGTAACGCCTGGTCCGACGCCGCGTTCCGCGCCGAATACGCCGCGATCCTGCGCGACTACGCAGGACGGCCGTCACTGCTGACGGAGTGCGCCAACCTCTCGGCACAGCTCGGCATCCGGCTGCTGCTGAAGCGGGAAGATCTCAACCACACTGGCTCGCACAAGATCAACAACGTGCTCGGGCAGGCGCTGCTGGCCGTGCGCATGGGCAAGCCGCGACTATTGGCCGAGACGGGGGCAGGGCAGCATGGCGTGGCCGCCGCCACAGCGGCCGCTCTGATGGGGCTCGAATGCAAGGTGTACATGGGCGCCGTCGACGTCGAGCGCCAAGCGCTCAACGTGTACCGGATGCGGCTCCTCGGCGCCGAGGTCGAGGCCGTGGAGAGCGGATCGAGGACGCTAAAGGACGCCGTCAACGAGGCGCTGCGCGACTGGGTGGCGACGCTCGGCAACACGCACTACTGCCTCGGCTCGTCGATGGGCCCGCACCCCTATCCGTTCATGGTGCGCGAGTTCCACCGTGTGATCGGTGACGAGGCGCGCGAGCAGTGCCGGGCGCTCACCGGTGGCGATCCCGACGTCGTCGTGGCCTGCGTCGGCGGCGGGTCCAACGCGATCGGCATGTTTTCCGGGTTCGCCGACACGTCGGCACGCCTCGTCGGCGCCGAGCCTGCGGGCGGGGCCGCGGTCGGCCACGGCGCACCTGGCGTCGTCCACGGGATGCGCAGCTACCTCATCCAAGACGAGTTCGGGCAGGTCGAGGAGGCCCAGTCGGTGTCGGCGGGGCTCGACTACCCGGGCGTCGGTCCCGAGCACTCCTACCTCCACGCCATCGGACGATCCGAGTACCCGTCCGTCACCGACGACGAGGTGCTCGACGCGTTCGAGCTGCTCGCTCGCAGCGAGGGCATCATCCCTGCGCTTGAATCGGCACACGCGCTGGCGTGGGTCGTGCGCGAGGCGTACTCGCTGCGCGGCCAGACGGTGCTCGTCAACCTGTCCGGGAGGGGCGACAAGGACGTCGAGCAGGTGATGGGTCTGCGCGGGGTCGAGCCCGGGTGAACGCCGTGACGACCCACGAGGCCGGCGCGCTGGAGACGGCGCTGCGGGCGCGACGCGACAGCGGGGCGAAGCTGCTCGTGCCGTACATCACGGGCGGCTATCCCGGATGGGAGCGGGCGGTGGAGGCGGCCGTGTCCGCCGGAGCCGACGCGATCGAGATCGGGATCCCGTTTTCCGACCCCGTGATCGACGGCCCCATCATCCAACAGGCGTCGCAGGCCGCGCTCGACGACGGGGCGACGCCACCGGCGATCCTGACCGCCGTCTCACGTCTCGACGTCGACCGGCCGCTCACGGTGATGACGTACTACAACCTCGTCCACCACGAGGGGCACGAACGCTTCGCCTCTCGACTCGCCGAGTCGGGCATCGCCGCGTGCATCGTCCCCGATCTCCCCCTCGACGAGAGTGGGCCGTGGTGTGAGGCCGCAGATGCCGCAGGGGTCGAAACCGTCATGCTCGCTGCGCCGACGGCATCCGACGAGCGCCTCGGCCGCATCGTCACCCGCTGTCGCGGTTTCGTCTATTCGGTCGGTCTGCTCGGTGTGACGGGCGAGCGGGCGTCCCTGGCGGCGA
>JALZNU010000443.1 GCA_030857495.1 Actinomycetota bacterium
GGATGTGCACGCGCATCATGGCTGCGATGAGGAACAGGTACGTGACGGCGTTGACGAGGAAGAGCTGCGCGATCGACACTCCGCTGACAGCGAGGACGGCGGCGAGCGACGGGCCGATGACGCGGCTCGCATTGATCATCACCGAGTTGAGCGCCACGGCGCCGCCGAGGTCCTGACGGTTGACGAGCATCGGCATGCTGCCCTGGAACGCCGGCGCACCGAGCGCGTTGCCGACGCCGATCATCAGCGTCGCTGCGAACAGCGTCCACAGTGGTGCGTCACCGGCAACGAGCGCGGCGAGCACGACGCTGAACACGAGCTGCACCGATTGCATCGTCACGAGGTAGCCCCGGCGGGGGAAGCGCTCGGCGATCACACCGGCGGGGATCGAGAGCACGAGCAGCGGACCGAGCTGCATGAACACGAGGAGGCCGACGAGCGCTGCCGAGTGTGTGCGGTCGTCGATGTAGGCGGGCAGGGTGAAGTTCTGCATCCACGTACCGATGTTGGACGCGAACAGCCCGAGCCAGATCCACTTGAACGCGGGGTACGCCAGCGCCGCTCGTGCGGTGCCGGGTCGATGCGCGTGCTGAGGGGTGACGGCGTGGCTCGACATGCTTGGACTCGCCAAGCATGGTACGGCGGGTCGCTCGGGATCGCCCGGGGGATTCAGCCCCAGAAGAGGTCGGCGTAGGTCTTCAGCATCGTCGCCGGTCCGCTGAGCAGGTATGTCGTGAGGCAGGTCTCCCGCCACGCCGTCAGCTCCTCGCGGATCTTGTCGGGTGGTCCGACGAGGGCGACGTCTTCGACCATCGACAGCGGGATCGCCGCTGCGGCCTCGTCCTTGCGGCCGGCGAGGTAGAGATCCTGCACCTGCTCGGCCACGTCTTCGTAGCCCATGCGGGCGAACACCTCGAAGTGGAAGTTCGTGTCGCGAGCCCCCATCCCGCCTGCGTAGAGCGCGAGGAACGGACGAACGACGTCGGCGCACTCCTCGACATCGTCGCCGGGAACGATGGTGACGGGTGCGGCGACTTCGAAGCGATCGGCCTTCGCCGGATCGCCGGCGGCGGCGAATCCCTCGTTCAGGCGTTCGCGGTACCAATCGTCCATCTTGGGTGAGAAGAACAGCGGGAACCAGCCGTCGCCGATCTCGGCAGCGAGCGCGACGTTTTTCGGTCCCTCGGCACCGAGCCAGATGGGGATCTCGGTGCGGACGGGGTGCACGGTCGACTTCAGCGCCTTGCCGAGGCCCGTGCCGCCGTCGTAGGGCATGTCGAAGAACTCGCCGTGGTACTCGACGGGAGCGTCGCGGCGAACGATGGCGCGCACGACCTCGACGTACTCACGCGTGCGTGCCAGCGGCTTCGGGTACGGCTGGCCGTACCACCCCTCGACGACCTGCGGACCGGATGCCCCGAGTCCGAGGATGAACCGCCCGCCCGAGAGGTGGTCGAGCGTGATCGCCGCCATCGCGGTTGCGGCCGGTGTGCGGGCGCTCATCTGCACGATCGACGTGCCGAGTCGCATCGTCGACGTGGTCGCTCCCCACCAGGCGAGGGGTGTCAGTGCGTCCGAGCCGTACGCCTCTGCGGTCCACACGGAATCGAACCCGAGTCGCTCGGCCGCGGCGAGCGACTCGGCGACGCCCGGGGGAGGGCCCTTCGACCAGTACCCCGTGGTGTATCCGAGCTTGACGTCTGCGGCCCCTGGCATCGCGCCAACGTAGGAGGCCGAACTGCCGGACGGCGAGACCGGCAGCGTGCGCTCAGTCGAGATGCAGCGGGGGCTTCGCGCCCCCGCACCCCATCGGCCGCTGGCTCCCTGGCGGTCGCTCAGCCGCCCGGCCTCGCTGCGCTCAGCCGGCAGAGCCGGCGCCGGGCGTGAAGGCCAGCGGGAGCACCTCGGGACCGAAGATGGCGGCGGTCGCCGGCTTCCACACCAGGTCGCCGTCGAGGCGCATGTCGGGCATCCGTCGGGGGAGCACGGTCAGCGCCTCCTGCAGCTCGGCACGAGCGAGGGCCGCACCGAGGCAGGCGTGGATCCCGGCGCCAAGCGTGAGCATCGGTCGTGCCGGCGCCTCGCGGGTGATGTCGAACGAGCGCCGTGCCGGGAACACCGACGGGTCGACGTTGGCCTGCGCGATGCCAGCGGCCATGACGGTGCCCTTGGGGAAGTGGACGCCGCGGTACTCGATGT
>JALZNU010000444.1 GCA_030857495.1 Actinomycetota bacterium
CTGCTCGGCCCGCAGCGCGGGTACTTCGAGGACTACCGAGGCATCGACGACCTCGCAGCGGCGCTGGCTCGGGGCTGGGTGTTCAACGGCCGGTACTCGCGCTTCCGTCGTCGCTCCCACGGCCGCCCGCTCGATCGGGACGGCACCGGACATCGCCAGCTCGTCGTATGCTCGATGAACCACGACCAGGTCGGCAACACACCGGCCGGCGAACGGCCGCGCCTGAGCCAGTCGCAACGGCTCATCGCGGCGGCGACGGTGCTGCTGTCGCCGTACACGCCGATGCTCTTCATGGGTGAGGAGTACGGCGAGACGGCGCCGTTCCCGTTCTTCATCGATCACGGCGATCCGGCGCTCGTCGAGGCGACGCGGACCGGTCGGCTCGCCGAGTTCGCCGGCGCCGGCTGGGACGGCGACGTGGCCGATCCCGCCGATCCGGCGACGTTCGCGCGAGCCGTGCTCGACCCGTCACTCGCCGATGCCGAACCGCACCGCTCGCTGCTCGCCGCCCACACCGAGATGCTGGCGCTACGTCGTGAGATCGCTGCGCTCACGGACCCAGCGGCGAGCCACGAGGTGCGCCTCGACGATCGCGTGATCACCGTCGCCCGCACGCTCGGCGACGAGCACGTGGTGCTCACGCTGGCGTTCGACGCCGATCCCGTTCTCGGTGTCGAAAAAGCGGTCGCGACGGCTGCGCCTCGTTTCGACACCCGGGCGCCAGAGTGGAATCCCGATCACCACGGCGGCGAGGGAGACCCCCGCTGGTGGGCGACCGTGCACGTCTCCTGACGCCCTGAAGAACGCCGCCTGCATCAGGTATGATGTTCGGTGATGCGGACGACGTTGAACCTCGACGACGACGTTGCCGCGGCGCTCGCCGCCGAGGCGGCCGCACGTGGCAGCTCGCAGTCCCGTGCCGCCAACGACTTGCTGCGCGTCGGAATGCGGGCACGGTCGCAGGCGACCGTCGGCGCGCCATATGACCCGCCGACGTTCGACACCGGTCGTGTGCTCGTCGACGTCACCGACGTCGCTGCTGCGCTCGAGGTGCTCGACGTCGATGGCTGACACCGCTCTCGACGCGATCCTCGTCGACGCCAACCTCTTGGTCTGGGCGCATCATCGCCAGTTCCTCCATCACGAACGGGCGCGCCAGTGGCTGTCCGACACGATGGCGTCGACTGCGCTCGTCGGCCTCCCGTGGCCGTCGATCCTCGCCTTCGTGCGCGTCTCCACCCACCATCGGGCGCTCGAGCGGCCGCTCGACGAATCAACCGCGCGCGCCGTCGTCGACGGCTGGCTCGCGCAACCCGCCGTGCGGGTGCCCGTGCCGACCGAACGCCATGCCGCCCTGTTCGGCGACCTGCTCGTGCGCGGCCGCGCCGCCGGCAACCACAGCACCGACGCCCACCTCGCAGCCCTTGCTCTCGAGTGGGGCCTCGTCCTCGTCAGCGCCGACCGCGACTTCGCCCGCTATCCCGGGCTCCGCTGGCACGATCCGACCGACTCCTGGTAGCGGCGCCTGTCGCCGTACACGCTTCGGCTTCGGCACCGGGGGGAAGCAACGAACCCTTGGTCGACGGTCCACCACGTCACCGCAAGCCGACCGGCTCTTGTCTGGCTGACGGGCGTCATGTGGGCCTTCGAACCTGCACGCCGCCCAGGTCAGCGAACCCAGCCTGATCTGATGTCACGACGGCTCGCCCTGTGGCGAGAGCCGTTGCCGCGATGATGAGGTCGTGGGCACCGCGAGGTCGGCCGGCCTTGCGGACCGCCACGAGCAGCTTGGTGTGGGCACGCGCCACCTCCAGGTCGTAGCCGGCGACTGGCAGCGTGTCGACGATGTCGTCCAGGAACGCCCGACGCGCTTGTCGGCGCTTGCCGGTGGCGATCTCAACGCCTACGCCGAGTTCGGATATCGTGATGGCCGCGACGGCGGGCTCGTCGTCGTCGGCGATCAACGCGTCCAGGTCGAGGGCTGACCGCTCGGCGTCGATGAGGACACTGGTGTCGAGTAGCAGCAGCGTCAGAACCGTTCCTCCACCGTCAGGTCGTCGCGCAGAGCGCTGAGATCGTCGCTCCACGCCCGATCGACGCGGTGGCGGCGCAGAAGCGCCTTGGTTTGCGCGCCGGACGTGGCAACGGCTGGTGCGAGCTGAGCGATCACGCGGCCGCGGCGCACGATGGTGTA
>JALZNU010000445.1 GCA_030857495.1 Actinomycetota bacterium
GAGCGTGATGCCGGCCGTGGCGACAACGGCGACGACGGCGGCCGCAACCGTCAGCCAGCGACCGCTGCCGTGGCGGCGAGACGGTGGTGGTGGGGGAGCGAACGTGCCGGCTGCCGTGCTGCTGTGCGAGTCGAACGCCGAGAGGGCAGGTGCGAGGAGCCGCTCACGCAGGCCGTCGTCGAGAGGTGGCACGTCACGCAGCGACGACTGAACTCTGGTGAGGAACTCGACCTGCGCTCGCAGGCCGGCGTCCGAGGTCACGAGCGCCTGCTCGGCGTCGGTGGCGACGCCGTCGACGACGGCACTCACGGCCTCGGCGCGGCGGATCTCGTCGTCGGAGGCGCCGCCTGCGCCGGTGCTGCTGAAGTGGTGGTCCGTCATCGAAGAATTCCTGCTACTCGTGCCCTGATGGGGATTGGACGTCACCGGGCGAGGAATGGTTCCCGAGCATCTCGACCAAGATCGCGCGACCACGAGCGATGCGAGATTTCACCGTACCGAGGGGGACGGCGAGAACATCGGCGATCTCCGCGTACCCGAGTCCCGAGACGTCGCACAGCACGACGGCCGCCCGGAAGTCGGCGGGCAACGAGGCGAGCGCGTCGTCGATCGCCATCCGGTCGACGACGGCGTCGACCTGTCGGTGCGACAGCGGATCCGTGGGTTCGAGCGTGTCACCTGTTTCCTCGTCGACGAGTTGCAGGTTGGGCCGGCGCTTTCTCCGGCGCAGCTCGTCGAGCGCGGCGTTGGTCGCGATGCGGTACGCCCACGTGCTGAACGCCGCCCGCCCGTCGAACCGATCGAGCGATCGCACGATGCTGATCATCGCGTTCTGGGTGGCATCGTCGGCGTCGCGGGTGCCGCCGACGATGCGGGCGCACACGGAGTGGATGCGGTCGATGTGCCGCCGCAGCAGCTCGTCGAGTGCGCGTCGATCTCCGCCCTGCGCGGCGTTGACGAGCGCCTGGTCGTCGGCGCGTGCGAGAGATGAGGGGGACGTAGCGGCCTCCAGGGCGGATTACGCGCCGAATGCTACTTCGCCGAGTCGACCGCGATACGGGTTCGCGCCTGTGCAGGAGGGATCCTGGCCGAGCTCTCGGAACAGCACGAGCAGGTGGCGTGCGTCACGGCGCACGTCGACCGAGATGGACGTCGGCGCGGTGCCGGCGGCGGTGTCTGTGATGGGCGCGCCCCATGCGTCGATCGAGTCGGGGGAGCGAGGGGCGTTGGAGGCGAAGACGTCGACCTGGTAGCGGGCGCTCGCGACGTCGAACGTCAGCGTGCCCGTCGACGGGCGTTCGAGGTCGAGCACGAGGCCGACGCCCGGCTTGCCCATGAACCGATCGGCGTAGCAGACGGTCTGCCACTCGGTGGCGCCGTCGTCGTCGGCGAGCGCGTCGGGGGCGAGGCCGTCGTTCTCGCCGTCGGTGCCTGCGGGATCGAACGCCGTGACCTGGGCGATGCCGGCCGGAGCGGGCGCAGCGGTGCCGTCGTCGGACGTGTTGCCCGGCGCAGTCGCATCCCTCGCGTCGGTCGCGCCCGGTGCGGTGGGTGCAGGTGCGGTGGGCACGGTGGAGCCGTCGCCGGCGTCGTCGGTGCCGAGGACGAACCAGAGCACGACGGACACGACGAGCGCGACGGCGAGCAGCGCCCCGACCACGATGGCCGACGGCAAGTAACGCTGCTGAAGTCCGCGCCCCGGCTTGGCGCGGATGGCCTTCGACGGGGTGTGGTCGCGTGGCGACATCGTGCGTGTGCGTGACGTGGTGGGCTCGCCGGGGATCGGCGTCGTGGCCGTCCCGGACTTCCCGGCCGTCCCGCTCGCCGACATGGCACGTACGGCGTGATCCATCGCTGACGGCGCGGCCGTGTCGGCGGGTGTGCCGTCGAGATCGACGGGCAGCTCGCCGCCGACGCGGGCCAGTTCGTCGCGCAGGTCGGCGCCCGTGGTCGGGCGCTGGTTGGGGTTGCGCGAGAGCAGTCGGTGCACGAGCACGACGAGTCCTCGCGGCACGGTGGGTCGCAGCCGTGTGAGGTCGGTGGGGTCTCGCTGCAACCGGGCGAGGGCGGTGTCGGCGTCGGTCTCGCCGAGAAACGGGACGCGCCCGGCGAGGCACTCGTAGAGCACGAGCCCCAACGAATACAGGTCCGCGCGCCCGTCGAGTTTGCGGCCGCGCACCTGCTCGGGCGAGA
>JALZNU010000446.1 GCA_030857495.1 Actinomycetota bacterium
TGCTGGTACAGCGACGAGGCGCCGGGCTCGGTGCGCGGCTTGCGTCGAGCCAGGTCGCGGCCACGAACCCGGTCGGCGAGCTGGCGGATGTGCTCCGGCGTCGTACCGCAGCAGCCGCCGACCAGGGCCAGCCCGAACTCGCGCACGAAGGTCTCGTGCGCGTCCGCGAGCTCCTTCGGCGTCAGTGGGTAGTAGGCCCCTTCGGAGGTGAGCTGAGGAAGGCCGGCGTTCGGCATGCAGGAGACCGCGACCTGCGCGTGCCTGGAGAGGTAGCGCAGATGCTCGCTCATCTCGGTCGGCCCGGTCGCGCAGTTGAGCCCGATCAGGTCGATGCCGAGCGGCTCCAGCGTGGTGAGGGCGGCGCCGATCTCGCTTCCGAGCAGCATCGTGCCGGTCGTCTCGACCGTGACATCGACGATGAGCGGCACCGGCTCTGGCCGTCCGGCCCGCGCGACTGCCCGCTTGGCACCGATGACTGCGGCCTTCGCCTGCAGCAGGTCCTGGGACGTCTCGACGAGGACGGCGTCGATGCCGCCGTCCAGCATCCCCCGCACCTGATCGTCATACGCGTCGCGCAGCGTCGCAAAGCCGACGTGCCCGAGCGTCGGCAGCTTGGTGCCCGGCCCGACCGATCCGAGCACCCAACGCGGTGCGTCCGGGCGTGCCCAGGCGTCGGCGCTGGCACGGGCGATGAGGGCACCAGCGTGGGCGAGCTCGTAGATGCGGCCCTGGATGTCGTACTCCCCCAGGTTCGCCAGGTTCGCGCCGAACGTGTTGGTGCTGACGCAGTCCGCCCCAGCGTCGAGGTAGGCGTCGTGGATCTCGCGTACGACGTCGGGGCGGGTGACGTTGAGGATCTCGTTGCACCCCTCCAGGCCGTCGAAGTCGTCGAGCGTCAGGTCGTGCTGCTGGAGCATCGTGCCCATCGCTCCGTCCGCCACGACGACCCGCTCCGCGAGCGCTCGACGAAGCGACGCGGACTGTGCGGGCACAAGAACCTCCTGAGTGCGGCGACGTCGGGCCGGGCTGCGAACGATACCGGGCGCTCCGATTCCTGGACTGCGATCTCACGCACCGCTAGGTTCGGCGGAATCCCTGCCGCGGTCGCCCCAGCCCTCGCGTCCCTGGCGCCGGTACGCCGTACCCTGGACAGGTGATGAACATCGAGCAGGACGTGCAGCTGAAGGATGCGCTCGTCATCGCTGCCTTCGAGGGATGGAACGACGCCGGCGAGGCTGCGACGGACGCGGTCGCACACCTGCTCGCCGCCTGGCGAGCCACCCTGCTCGCCACCATCGACCCCGAGGACTACTACGACTTCCAGGTCGTGCGCCCCCATGTCGGCTTCGACTCAGCTGGGGGACGCGACATCAGCTGGCGGACGACAAGCCTGTGGCGCTGCCAGTCCGGCCCAGGCGACAGGGACGTCATCCTGGTGACCGGCATCGAGCCCAACCTGCGCTGGAAGTCGTTCTGCGGCGAGCTGCTCGAGTACGTCACGGCGGTCGGCGCGACGACGTTCGTCACCCTCGGCGCGCTGCTCGCCGACGTGCCGCACACCCGTCCCGTGCCGATCACGGGCATCTCCTCAGACCCTGGGCTTGTCGCTCGCCACGACCTCGTGCCGTCCCGCTACGTCGGTCCGACGGGCATCGTCGGCGTCATCCAGGAGACAGCCCCGCAGGCCGGGCTGGCGACGTTGTCGTACTGGGCCGCGGTCCCGCACTACGTCGCCCAGGCACCCGCCCCGAAGGCCACTCTCGCGTTGCTCGGCCAGCTCGAGGACCTCGTCGGCACACCGATCGACGTCCACGGCCTGCTGGAGGAGGCGAAGGCCTGGGAGCGGGGGGTCGACGAGCTCGCCTCCGACGACACCGACGTCGCCGACTACGTGCGCTCACTCGAGGAGGAGCGTGACACGGCTGAGCTGCCCGAAGCCACCGGCGACGCGATCGCACACGAGTTCGAGCGCTATCTGAAGCGCCGTGGCGGCGAGAGCTAGACCTAGTGGTGTGTCACTAGGCCGCTACGCAGACCGGTCGAGGGTCACACCGAGAGACGCTTCAACTGTGGCGACGACGAGCTCCGCGGCACCGTCCACGGGGTCCACGACGATCTCGCTGGCCCAGGCGTCGATCGCGGCCAGCGCGGCGGGCGCGTCGAGGTCCGCGGCCAAGGCGGCCCGCACCGTCT
>JALZNU010000447.1 GCA_030857495.1 Actinomycetota bacterium
GTGTCGGGCCGTTGCCGACGTGGAGATCGTGGCGCTTTGCGGGTTCCCCGTCCTCGGTCCGCTCGGCGTCGACCAACGGGCGCTGCTCGGCGAGGCGATGGACATGGGCGCCGATCTCGTCGGCGGCTGCCCGCACCTCGAACAGGAAGCAACCGAGCACGGCCGCCGCGCGGTCACCGAGATGTTGGTCGGCATCGCCACCGAACGCGGTGTCGGCCTCGACCTGCACACCGACGAGACGCTCGACCCCGAGATGCTCTGCCTGCTCGACCTCGTCGAGGCCGTTGCCAACGGCTTCTCCGGGCCGGCGACGGCGAGCCACTGCGTCAGCCTCTCGGTGCAGGAGCATCGCCGACAGCGCGAGATCGCCGAGGCCGTCGCCGCCGCAGGCATCGGCATCGTGGCGCTCCCCCAGACGAACCTCTACCTGCAGGGCCGCGCGACGAGCCAGTCGGTGCCGCGGGCGATCACGCCGATCTCGATCCTGCTGCAGGCCGGGGTCGCCGTCACCGCCGGCCAGGACAATGTGCAGGACCCGTTCAACCCGATCGGGCGGGCAGACCCGTTGGAGACCGCGGCCCTGCTCGTCGCTGCGGCACACGTCTCGCCCGACCTCGCCTACGAGCTGGTCAGTGACGGCGGGCGTCAGGTGCTCGGTCGTGGGCGAGTGGCCGTGGAGCGGGGGTCCCCGGCAGATCTCGTCGCCGTCCGGGCGTCGTCGATGCGCGAGGCCATCGCGATGGCACCCGGCGACCGGCGGGTGTTCCGCCACGGTGTCGAGCTCGACTAGTGGTCTGTCGCCGCGGTGATCGCGTCGCGTCCCGGTCGTCACGGCGCCAGCCGCTTGTGTCAGCGAGAGCACGCGACGCACGCGGAGATCGCTGACGAAGGAACGTGTTCGTGATGCGCCTCAGCCGAGCTCGTTTCGCCACGAATGGCGCGGCGCAAATCCGACGAGGCGCTTCGCTTTATCGTTGGCGTAGAACGTCTCATAGCGACCCATGTCGCGTCGACGTGAGACGCCGGCGTAGAACTGCTCGTACACCTCATCGCTGGGAATCCCGACCGACGTGTCGTCATTTGAGACGTTGAAGACCTCGTAGCCAAGGCCGTCGGTACGGAGGCAGCAATCGACCATGTGGCCGAGGTCGCGGGCATCGATGTAGGCAAAGATGTTGCGACGCCGCAGACCGGGATCGGCGACGAACGCGGGGAACTTGGTCTCGTACTCGTGCGGCTCGATCACGTTGTTGATGCGCAACCCGTAAATGTCGATGCCGCTACGTGCCTGAAACGACCGTGCCGTCGCCTCGTTGACAACCTTCGACATCGCGTAGCTGTCGTGGGGAACCGTTGGATGCTCCTCGTCGATCGGCACGTATTCGGGCCTGACCTCACCCTCGGCGAAACAGATTCCGTAGGTCGTCTCGGAGCTCGCAAAGATCACCTTCCGAATCCCCAACTTCACAGCGGCGTCGATGACGTTGTACGTGCTGAGTGCATTGATACCGAACGTCTCGTTGTCGGGGCGGACGAGGATCGCCGGGATCGCCGCGAAGTGAACGACGGCGTCGTACCTCGGAACACCTGTGCCACGCTCGAGCTCATCAAGACCGGCGTACGCCGAGAGAGCGTTGAAGACCTGCCCGGCGACTGTCAGATCGATGTGAAGGTCCGCGACCCCCGACTCGCCGAGCGGCACGATGTCACCGTTCACTACCCGGTGCCCCTGTTCGACGAGATGCCGGATCGCATGCCGGCCCGCCTTACCGCTGCCACCGGTGAAGAACACTCGCACTTCTGGGATCGTACGTTGTCGTCGACGGTGCTTCAGGTCCGCTGCGACGGAACCAACACTCCACTAGAGCTCGAACGTGGCGATCTCTCGCAGTGCCGTGCAAAAGTTCTCGACGGCTGCGTCGTAGAGCTGCTCGCCGCGTGCGGCCGTCGCAACCGTCGGGTCGCCGATGTGACCGCCGAAGTCCTCGGATGTCCAGCCGAACGACACGGGTCCCCCGAAGCGCACCTGCTCGTTCGCTGCCATCCATTCTGGCACGTTGCGCACCGCCTTCGTCATGTCGACGAGCTTCCCGGACAGGTGCAGCATCAGCGATGTCTCGTCGGCGCCGCCGTGGATGCCGAAGCCGAGCTCCTCCTCCGCCGACGCACCGCCGTGGTCGGGCGGTGTGGAG
>JALZNU010000448.1 GCA_030857495.1 Actinomycetota bacterium
GTTGTCGCTCGCCAGTTCGCTAGCCAACCCGCTTCCGGTGTCGCCTCCGCGCACCGTGTCGGCGACGAGCGTCGCCACGCCGAACAGGGTGAAGCCGACGGCGATCAGCGCGACGCCGAGTCCAGGACGCCGGAGTAGCCGCCCGACGACGATGCCGGTGCAGAAGAACGCGAGCCACGGCAACAGCGGATGGGTGCCGTTGACCGTGACGTCGAGCAGCATCCCTCGCGCCGACGAGAAGCCCGATGCGTCCCACCACGTGTTCGTCTGCCCGTCGAGTGCCTGCTGATAGCGCCACCAGCTGATCCCTGCGGCTGCGAGCGCGGCGGCGGCGCCGACGGCGAGGATCCACCGCGACCGCCACGTCACGAGGAGCCCGGCGACCGCGAACATCGCGCCGTAGAACGGCAGGATCGTCCCTGGCCACACCGTGTCGAGGACGATTCCTGCGACGTAGAGGACGATGCCGCGCCGAACGAGCCGCCAGCGCATCGACGACAGGGCCGCGGCGTCGCCGGTTGCCGATCGCGTGAGCAGCGTCACCGACACTCCTGCGACGAGCACGAACGTGGCGGCGAAACGGGTCGACAGCGGTCCCGCGAACGGGTCGAAGAGTCGTGTCGCAACCGTGTCGGCCTCGCTCGGTGCGCCGCGCAGCAGCAGGTAGCCGTGGTAGTTCATGACGACGACCCCGATGAGGGCGACGGCGCGGACGACATCGGGTCCGATCTCGCGTCGCGGCGGCCGCGTCGCCGTGGCGGAGTCCGTTGTCGCGGTGACCGTCATCGCCAGACGAGCTCGTCGATGAACGTCCCGATCAGCGGGCGCTGCACGTCGACGGTGTCGCCGAAGCGTGGCGGTTCCAGATCCTCGGGGATCAGCACCATCGACGTGTGCATGTGGATCTCGATCAGGTCCAGGCGGCGGCGACGGAAGTGGAACGGGCTGCGCGGCGCGCCACCGCCGGCGAGTAGCGGGACGACACCGTTGATGTCCCCGGCGCCGATCATCGCCACCGTGCCGTCGTGGGCGACGGGGATCTGGCGATACCCGACGCGGTCGCCGGCCCGGACGGTGCGCACGTCGAGCACGTCGGCGCCGAGGTGCAGCGACCGCTTGTCACCGTGCCACAGCGCCGTGCCGCAGCGAAGGCGCCATGCGACGTGTTGGTGCTGTGACCGCAACGCGCGGAACGTCTCCGGCGCGAGGTGGCTCACCGTGACCACGAGTGCCGTTGCGCCGCCATCCGCGATCGGCTCTCGGATCCGTTCTGTCCACCGCAGGATCTCGTCAACTCGCGCCTCCTCGGTCGTCTCAGTTGGCGGGTGCACGCTGAAGCCGGCGAGCGTCAGACCGGCGGAATCGACGTGGTCGAGCAACGCCGCCAGCTCGTCGGGTGTTGCGCCGTAGCGGCGCATCGAGCTCGCCAGCTTGACGAGGACACGACCGCTCCAGCCGACGAGTGCGTCGACGTGGTCGTGGGAGCCGACCGTCAGGATCACGTTGTCCCGATCGGGTGGCGCACCGACCGGCGTCAGCACCATCACGTCGGTCCCGGTCGGCACGCTCGCAACCTCGTGGATCGAACCAACGGCGACGGTGTCGGACAGCTCGACCGCGATCGACATCAGAAGGTCCTGGCCGAGGCCGTAACCGTTGCCCTTGACAACGGGTACGAGCCCAGGTGTGGACGCCGCGATCTCGGCGATCTGGCTCCGCCACGTGGCGCGTGAGACGGTGAGCCGCAGCGTCACGAGGCTCGACCGTATCTCGCCATGGGGCGTGTGCCGCCTCGCTCGTCGAGTGCACCGAACCGCATCGAGAGCGGTTGCCACTCCCGTTCGCGCACGACGCCGATCCAGACGCCGAGCCCGTAGAGCGCATCGTCGGCGAGCCGGAGCGGGAGCCGGCCCGGCGTGCCCGCTCGCGTTGCGCCGGCGAGCACAGCAAGTGCCGCGACCCGACGCGCACGGCGCGAGAACGTGGAGGCGACGAGCGCGATCGGCCACCACGTACGGCGGACGACCTCGGCGAGCTGGCCGGCGATGGCGACGTGCGCACCGAGCGCGAGTCGTGTCGACGTGACGGCGGCGGGTCCGGTGGGCAGCCCCATGCGGCGAAGTCGGACCGTCAGCGCGACGACAGAGGAGATCGCAGTGAGCAACGCCGTGCGCCGTGCGCCGACCGCAGCA
>JALZNU010000449.1 GCA_030857495.1 Actinomycetota bacterium
TCGAGCCACGCGCTATTGCGCGATCTGCGACCTCCAGTTCGGGGATTTCGGGGTCAGCGGACGGGGATGCCGAGGTCACGGGCGATGACCATCCGCTGCACCTCGCTCGTACCCTCGCCGATCTCGAGGATCTTGGCGTCGCGGTAGTGCCGTGAGACCGGAGTCTCGTCGATGAAGCCGTAGCCGCCGAAGACCTGGGTGGCGCTGCGTGTCGCCGAGATCGCCGCCTCGGTGGCGAACAGCTTCGCCACGGCTGCCTCCCGTTTGAACGGCTGGCCCCGATCGACGAGCCACGCAGCGTGATAGACGAGGTGGCGAGCGGCATCGAGCGAGACCTGCATGTCGGCGATGCGGAACGCGACGGCCTGGTTGGTCCCGATCGGGCGTCCGAACGTCGTGCGCTCGTTGGCATAGACGACGGAATCGTCGACGCAGCGCTGGATCACGCCGACCGCGAGCGCGGCGATGGCGACGCGCCCTTCGTCGAGGATCTCGAGGAACTGCGCGAAGCCGCGACCGCGACTGCCGAGGAGGTTGCCGGCGGGGACACGGCAGTCGGTGAACGTCAGCCCGTGCGTGTCGGACGCGTGCCAGCCCATCTTGCGGTATGGCGGCAGCACCTCGAACCCGAGGGTGCCGGCGGGGACGATGATCGCCGAGATCTCCGGCGCCGACTGCTCGCCACCGGTGCGGGCGGTGACGGTGACGAGCGACGTGATCGGTGTGCCCGAGTTGGTGATGAACGCCTTCTCACCGTTGATCACCCACTCGTCGCCGTCGAGCCTCGCCGTCGTGCGCGTGCGGCCGGCGTCGCTGCCGGCGTCAGGCTCGGTGAGTCCGAAGCCGCCGAGTGCCTTTCCTGCGCAGAGGTCGGGGAGCCACCGCTCGCGCTGCTCCTCGTTGCCGAACTTGGCGATCGGGTTGGTCCCGAGGCCGACCCCCGCTTCGAGGGTGATCGCCATCGACTGGTCGACGCGACCGAGCTCTTCGATGGCGACGCACAGGCTGAGGAAGTCGCCGCCGAACCCGTACGGCTCGGGGAAGGGGATGCCGAAGAGACCGAGCTCGCCCATCTCCAGCACGACGTCGACGGGGAATGTGTGCTCACGGTCCCACTCCTCGGCGGCGGGCTCGATGCGCTTGGCCGCGAAGCCGGCGACCAGCTCGCGCAGCGCGTCGTGCTCCGGGGTGAGGAACGGGCTCGACGACGAGGACCTGCTCACCGTGCGCCTCGTGGTATGCCGCCTGCTGCGGCGACTCGGCTCGGGATGTCGTGCCCGACGAGATCGGCGACGACGGGTCCGGCGTCGAGCAGGGCGTCGAGATCGACGCCTGTCTCGATCCCCTCGTCGGACAGCAGCATCACGAGGTCCTCGGTGGCGAGGTTGCCACCCGCCGCAGGAGCGAACGGCGAGCCGCCGAGACCGCCGAGCGCGGTGTCGAAGCGGACGACGCCGTGCCCGATCGCCGACCATGCATTCAGCAGCGCGGTGCCGCGGGTGTCGTGGAGGTGGAGCCCGACGTCGGCGCCGGTGGCGTCGAGCACGTCGCCGATCCGTCTCGGCGTGGCGACACCGGTCGTGTCGGCGAGCGTGATGCGGTCGATGCCGATCGCCTGGGCTCGATCGGCGATCGCGGCGACGTCGTCGGGCGTGATCGTCTCGTCCTCGAATGCCGAGCCGAAGGCGAACGAGACGACGAGGTCGCACACCGTCCCGCCGGCGACCCGGCGAACCTCGCCGAGCTGTGCGAGCGCCTCGTCGCGTGACATGTGGGTGTTCTTCTGGCTGTAGCGCTCGGACGCCGAGACCGTGATCGTCAGCCGCCGAACGCCTGCTGCGACGGCGAGCTGCGCGCCCTTGACGTTGGGCACCAACGCCCACAGACGCACGTCGGGCAGCTCGTCAGCGACACGCTCGACGACCTCGGCGGCACCGGCCATCGCCGGCACGGCGGTCGGTGACACGAACGCCGCGGCTTCGATGTCCACGACGCCGGCCCCAGCAAGCCGCCGCACGAGACCAACCCGCGCATCAACCGAAACCGCCCGCTCCCCCTGTAACCCATCCCGAGGACAAACCTCCCGAATTGCGACCGAACGAACTGCGCTCACCAGACCGACCACGAACGGTGAAAGTGCCCAGGAGGGGGGAGCACGAGGGGGGAAGCGCCGCGTCCCCCCTCGTCGT
>JALZNU010000450.1 GCA_030857495.1 Actinomycetota bacterium
GCCCTTGGATGAAGGCGAAGAGCATGCGCTCAGTCGCCCTCGGCTTCCGAGAGCGGCTTGAAGCGGAGCACGCGCACGAAGCTCAGCCGTTCGACGTCTGCGCCGAGCTCGACCTCGATCTCGGGTCCGGCCGATCCGGCACCGCGGCGGACGCGGGCGATCGTGCCGATGGGGATGTCGGGCGGCGCGAGGCTCCCCTCGCCGCCCTCGGTCATGACAGGGTCGCCCTCTTCGAACCGTCCGGTGTCGAGGTCCTCCTCCAGGAACCGCAGGACGACGGGCTCCCCGCTGCCCTGGCCCTGCAGCGAGCCTGTCTCTCTCGTGCTCGGCGGGAGGGTCGTGGTGGATTCGGGAACGGTCGTGACCGGCACGGTGGTCGGTGGGGCCGTCGTGGCCGAAGTTGTGGTGGATGGTGCGGTCGACGGCGGGACCTGGCCCGGAGGCGCCGTGCCCGGCACGGTCGTCGTCGTCGTCGTGGGTGGGATCGTGGTCGTGGTCGTCAGGTCCGGGCTCGGGATCGCGTTGGGGACCGTCGGTGGTGGCGGAGGCGTCGTCGGTGTCGCATCGTCGGACACCGTGCCGGGGATCTTCGCCCCGACGGCGTACTCCTCGTCGGTGACGAGCATCACGTAGCTGCGGTCGTCGAAGACCTTCGTGATCTTGCCCACGAGCCCACCCTCGGCGACGACGGCCATCCCCACCTCGATCTCGTCGTCGCCGCCCTTGTCGATCTCGATGACCTCGTCGAAGTTGCTCGGCGTCTCGCCGATGACGCGAGCGGTGATCGTCGGGATGTCGCCGAGGCTCGGAAGGTTGTTCAGCTCGAGCAGAGACTGGAACTCGACCACCGCGGCACGCGCGGAGATCTGGTCGGCGCGCTGCTGCTCGACCTGATTGCGTAGCTCCTCGTTCTCCTTCGCGAGCTCGTCGTAGAGGGTGATGCCGCGCCACGCGTTGCGCACGGGGCGGGCAACCACGTCGGCGGCCGACTCGAGTGGGTCCATCGCCTGCTGGAACCCGTTGCGCAACGTGTCGAGGATGCTGCTGCCGCGTAGGTCGAGCGTGACCAGCAGCACGGACGTGAGCAGTAGGGCAATGATGAGACGACGGCGCGCCGGCGAGTAGATGCCCATTCGAACGGTGGAGGAGTTACTCGTCGCCGCCGAGCGACATGAGCCCCCGCATCGCGTCGATGTTCTCCAGCGCCCGACCCGATCCGATGACGACGCTGTAAAGCGGTTCGTCGGCGATCCTGATCGGCATGCCGGTCTCGTGGGCGAGTCGCCGGTCGAGGCCGTCGAGGAGGGCGCCTCCGCCCGTCACGGTGATGCCGTCGTGCATGATGTCGGCGGCGAGCTCGGGTGGCGTCTTGTCGAGTGTGGTGCGCACAGCATCGACGATGGCGGCAACAGGCTCGGCGACGGCCTCACGCACGTGCTCGGTGGTGAGCTGGATCGTGCGCGGCAGGCCGCTGATGAGGTCGCGGCCACGGATGTCGGCCGTCAGCTCCTCCTCGCGCGGCCACGCCGAGCCCATCTGCAGCTTTATCTCCTCGGCCGTACGATCACCGATGGCGAGCGAGAACTCCTTCTTGACGTACTGCATGATGGCGTCGTCGATCTCGTCACCGGCGACGCGCAACGACTGCGCTGTGACGATGCCGCCGAGCGAGATCACGGCGACCTCTGTGGTGCCGCCGCCGATGTCGATGATCATGTTGCCCGACGGCTCGTGCACGGGCAGATCGGCGCCGATCGCAGCAGCCATCGGCTCCTCGATGATGTGCACGGGCTTGCGCGCCCCCGCGTACTCCGCTGCCTCCTGCACGGCGCGCTGCTCGACGCCGGTGATGCCCGACGGCACGCAGATGATCATGCGCGGCTTGCTCCAGCGGCTGCCGTGCACCTTCTGGATGAAGAAGCGCAGCATCTTCTCGCACACGTCGAAGTCGGCGATGACGCCGTCCTCCAAGGGACGGATCGCCCGGATGTGGCCGGGGGTGCGGCCGATCATCCGCTTCGCCTCGAGACCGATGGCGACGGGACGACCGTCATTGACGTTGACCGCGACGACAGACGGTTCGTCGAGCACGATGCCGTGCCCCCGTGCGTAGATGAGTGTGTTCGCCGTGCCGAGGTCGATTGCCAGATCCCGGCCGAAGCTCAGCGGGTTGTTTCGAG
>JALZNU010000451.1 GCA_030857495.1 Actinomycetota bacterium
GTCAACTGGCCCGCGGGCCGCCTCCGGCTGTCACGCTGGGCCAACCGCTACGCGGCCGGCATGCTCGGTCTCGCGATCAACGACGCCACGGCGGGATTCCGCGCCTACTCGGCATCGGCGCTGCGGCGGATGGACTTTGCCAGCGTCGGCGCCAACGGCTACGGGTTCCAGGTGGAGATGACGCACCGCCTGATCCGTGCCGACGGCCGGATCGTCGAGTACCCGATCACGTTCGTCGACCGGCGAGCGGGCGAATCGAAGATGTCCGGTGGCATCGTGCGTGAGGGCCTCGTGCTCGTCGTGCGCCTGTGGGTCGCCGACCGGCGGGACCGTCGCCGCCGGCGGCGCAGCGGGGGATGACCGGCACCCGAACGATCCTGCATGTCGACATGGATGCGTTCTACGTGTCGGTCGAGCTGCTGCGCCGGCCAGAGCTCGCCGGGCGTCCGGTCGTCGTGGGCGGGACAGGTCGTCGCGGCGTCGTCGCCGCTGCCTCCTACGAGGCGCGCAAGTACGGCGTGCACTCGGCGATGCCCTCCGCCGTGGCGCGCCGGCGCTGCCCGCACGCCGTCTTCCTCGCCGGCGATCACGCCAGGTACGCCGAGGTCGGGGCGCAGATCCGAGGCGTGTTCGAACGGTTCACAACGCTCGTCGAACCGCTTTCCCTCGACGAGGCGTTCCTCGACGTGACGGGCGAGCCCGGCCGAGCCGTCGACGGACGGCGCATCGCCGAGACCGTGCGCCAGCAGGTGTTGCAGGAGGTGTCGTTGCATTGCTCTGTCGGCGTCGCCCCCAACAAGTTCCTCGCCAAGCTCGCCAGCGTCGAGGCGAAACCGGTGGTCAGCGGTGGTGCCGTCCGGCCCGGGACCGGTGTGGTGGCAGTCGACCCCGGCAACGAGCAGTCGTTCCTCGCGCCGCTGGCCGTGGAGCGGATGTGGGGCGTCGGACCCGTCACGCTGCGCCACCTGCACGGAGTCGGGATCCGCACGATCGGCGAGCTCGCCGCCGCCGATCCCGCCATCTTGTCGATCGCGCTCGGCGGTCGTAGCGCGGCATCGCTGCTCGAACTTGCCCACGGCCGCGACACCCGCCCGGTCGAGCCGGACAGGGCCCTGCGCTCCATCAGTCACGAGGAGACGTTCGCCGACGACCTGTTCGACGACGCCGAGATCCGCCGTCAGCTCGTGCGACAATGCGACGGCGTCGCCACGCGGCTGCGCACGTCGGCGCTGGCCGCACGAACCGTCACGCTGAAGGTTCGCTACGGCGACTTCACCACCATCACGCGTTCCGCCACCGTGCCGGATGCCTGCGACACGACCGACGAGATCCTCGCCGTCGTCTCGACGTTGCTCGCCGCGATCGAGACGCAACGCGGTGTCCGCCTGCTCGGTGTCGTGGCCTCGAAGCTCGGCCCCCCGCACCGCCAGCTGCGCTTCGACGACCTGCGCCCCGACGAAGGAGGCGACGGCGGCCGCGCCGACGACACCGTCGACGAGATCCGCAGCCGGTTCGGTGCGGGGGCCATCGGACCTGCGAGCATGCTCGACGGGGACGGTCTCCGCCCGATGCGCGCGGGGACCGGACAGTGGGGACCGAACCGCCCCGACCCGTCGCGGCGCGTTGAGGATCAGGGACAAACCTGCGAGACTGAGCACCGAGCCGAGGAGTAGGCATGCCCTTGTCCGAAGACGAGAAGCGGATACTGCGACAGATCGAACAGGAGCTCCGCCGCGATCCCGAGTTCAAGCGCACGGGCTATCGCATCTCGCGCCGTCGCCTCGTGTTGCTCGTCGCCGGTGTCGTAGGCGGCCTGGTGCTGAGCGTGCTCGTGCTCTCGATCAGCTTCCTGCTCGCGTTCGCCGTGTTCCTCGGCACCGTCGTGATGGCCGTGATGCTGGAAACCGAGCTACGCCTCGTGGGGCGTGAGCGGCTCGGATCGCTGCCCGTCAGCTCGTGGCTCGGCGCAGGACGTCGCCGGGCCGAACGTCACGAGTGACGCGTCCGCGACGTTGTGACGCGTCTGTGACGCGTCACTGCAGCGTGACGTAGCGCCACAGGCGCACGTGCCACGGCAGCAACGTCTTGGCCACGCGCTCGATGCTTGCATACCAACCCTCGCACGAGGCGACGAGCTGCGAATCGATCTGTCCAGCGGGACCGAACGTGCTCGCCGTCAC
>JALZNU010000452.1 GCA_030857495.1 Actinomycetota bacterium
GAGTGGCACCGCGTCGAGCGGCACCGCCGCCAGTGGCACAGCGGCCAGCGGGAGCGAATCGGCGACGGGCATCACGGTGGACACGAGCGTGACGGTGGACGACCCGCTCGTCGAGGAGGCCGCGATGCAGTACACGGAGTACGTCCGTGGCCAGACGGACCTCATCGTCAGCGACGCCAAGGTGTTCACCGACGCCGTGCGTGCCAACGACATCGACGCCGCGAAGGCGGCGTACGCCCCGTCGCGCCAGGCGTGGGAGCGGATCGAGCCGATCGCCGGCCTCGTGGAGGACATCGACGTCGCCGTCGACGCCAGGGTCGACGACTTCGAGAGCGAGGACGACCCGGCGTGGACGGGCTGGCACAAGTTGGAGTACCTCGTCTACGACGTCGGCGACATCGGCCCCGAGTCCGGCGCCACCGAGCTCGCCGACCAGCTCGACGCCGACCTCGCCACGCTGCAGGAGACGATGGCGTCGACCGACATCCCCGCTGCTGCCATCCCCGTCGGTGCGTCCGAGCTGATCGAGGAGGTGTCCGGCGGCAAGCTGACGGGCGAGGAGGACCGCTACTCGGGTACCGACCTGTGGGACATCGCCGCCAACCTCGAGGGCTCGGAAGCGGCGTTCGAGACGCTCGAGGGCGCCGTCGAGGCGAAGGACCCCGAGCTCGTCGAGCGCATCGAGGCCGGCTTCGAGGACGCCGACGATCTGATCGAGAAGTACGAGGACGGCGAGGGCTACCAACCGTTCGACGAGCTGACAGAAGCCGATTCGGACGCCTTCAAGACGACGCTCGGCGCGCTCGCCGAAGACCTCGCCCTGGTCGCCGGCGTCCTCGGGCTCGAGTGACGGCACACTGACGCCGTGAGTGTCGACCGGCGCACGTTCCTCACGGGCGCGCTCGCCGGCGGCGCCACGCTCGGTGTCGGCGCTTGCCGCAGCGGCGACGACGCCTCGCCCCCAACGCCAGCACCGGCCGAGCGGACCGATCCCGACGCCACCGACGGTCGGGCGAACCTGGGTGGTGGCGAGTACCTCGAGTTCGAGGGGCGCCATCAGACCGGCATCGCCGCGCCGACGACGGAGGACGGGCTGCTCGTCGCGTTCCGTTGCACCGCCTCGGACCAAGACGAGCTGGCTGCGATGTTCCAGGCGCTGACCGACGAATCACGCCGGCTGATGACCGGCGAGCCCTACGAGGAGCGCCAGCGAGCGTTCCCACCGCTGCACACCGGCCACGTCGGCAACCCGGCGCCGCCGGTGAACCTGTCCGTGGTGACCTCCGTCGGCGCCTCGCTCTTCGACGATCGCTTCGGGCTCGCCGACCGTCGGCCGCGTGACCTCGTGAAGATGCCGTTCCTCGCCAACGACCGGCTCGACCCGGATCGGTCGCACGGCGACGTGCTGCTGACCATCGCCAGTAGCCACGAGGACGTCAACCTCTTCGCACTGCGCCAGCTGATGCGGGTCACGCGCAGCTCGCTCACGCTGCACTGGATGCTGGAGGGTTACAACCGCCGAACCGAGGCCCGCAAGGGCGAGGCGGGCGTGCGCAACCTCATGGGATTCGTGGATGGCACGAGCAACCTCGACCACGAGGACGGCGCGGCGATGGACCGCTACGTGTGGGTCGCCGACGGGGATCGCGAACCGTCGTGGGCGACCGACGGCAGCTACCACGTCGTGCGCGTGATCCGCATGCTCGTCGAGTTCTGGGACAGGACCAAGCTGTCCGAGCAGGAGGCGCTGATCGGGCGACGGAAGGAATCCGGCGCACCGCTCGACGGCGACGCCGAGCTCGACGTCCCCGACTACGGCGCCGATCCCGACGGTGAGCTGACCCCACTCGACGCCCACATCCGCCTCGCCAACCCGCGCACGGCGAAGACGGACAAGGATCTGCTCTTCCGCAGGGGCCTCAACTTCTCGCGCGGGTTCGACCGCGACGGCCTGCTCGACCAGGGCCTCGCGTTCGCGTCGTTCCAGCGCAGGATGAGCCAGTTCCTCAACACGCAGGAACGGCTCGCCGGTGAGCCGCTCGAGGAGTACATCCGCCCCCAGGGCGGCGGCTTCTACTTCGCCCTTCCCGGCGTCACCGACTCGTCCGGCTGGCTGGGTCAGGGACTCTTCGCCTGATGTCGCTGCGCCGAACGGCCGCTGTCGTCGGCGTCGTCGTGGC
>JALZNU010000085.1 GCA_030857495.1 Actinomycetota bacterium
CATGGTTGAGGCCTCCGTCGGTCCCAACCTAGGCGAACACCGCGGTCCGGTCGCCGAGCAGGAAAACGCGGCCCTCGGCATGTGCCTTCACGGCTCGCGACAGCACGACACGTTCGATGTCTCTGCCAATGACGGCGAGCTGCTCGGGCGTGTGCGAGTGCCAGACCCTCGCCACGTCCTGGTCGATGATCGGACCCTCGTCGAGGTCGGCCGTTACGTAGTGCGCCGTGGCCCCGATCACCTTCACGCCGCGCTGCCATGCCTGATGGTACGGGCGAGCGCCCTTGAAGCCGGGGAGGAACGAGTGGTGGATGTTGATCGCCCGGCCCGCCAGCTGGGCGCAGAGCCCGCCGCTGAGGATCTGCATGTAGCGGGCGAGCACCACGATGTCGATGTGGTGACTGTCGACGAGGTTGAGCAGCGCTTCTTCGGCCTCGGCCTTCGTCTCCGTCGTCACGGGCAGGTGGGCGAACTCGATCCCGTGGTGGGCCACGGTGTCGCCGAGGTCGCGATGGTTGGACACGACGAGAGCGATGTCGGCGCTGAGCTCGCCGACGTTCCAGCGGTAGATGAGGTCGATGAGACAGTGGTCGTACTTGGACACGAGGATCAGTGCCCTCGGCTGGCGATCCTCGCGCCGGACACGCAGATCGGCGTGCAGCGCTCTCGCCCTCAACGCGAGCTTCCCCGCGATCTCGTCGTCGTCCTCCATCGGCGACTCGAACCGCGTGCGCATGCAGAACGTGTTCGTCGCCGGGTCGTCGTACTGGGCGTTCTCGAGGATGTTGGCGCCGAACTCCAGCAGCGCCGTCGAGATCGACGCGACGATGCCCGGCTGATCGGGACACTGCAACGTGAGGATGTGCACAGCCACGTCGCTCACGGTAACGACGCCATCGCGAACCCGCGAGAAACAGGGCCGGCGGAGGATGGGTCAACGACGAGATCGCGATCTACATCGGTCTCGAAAACGAGCTCGCGGGTCGGATCGATCCGGACGAGATCGACCGCCACAGAAAGACGCAGTGTGCGCTGACGTCAGACGTCGCCGATGTCCCTCGCGGTGAGCGTGGTGAGCTGCTCGTCGCTCGGCTCGGCGGTCGCTGCCAACCGTTCGGCTTGCGCACCGACCGCGGCCTCGAAGAGGTTGCGGGCGTGGCGTGCGTTGCCGAAACCTCGCGTGCGCGGTGTGGCATCGAGGAGGGCTCGCAACCCGGCCCTCGCCTCCTCGTCGACGTGGTAACTGCTCGACTCGCCGATGCGCTCGAAGATCTTCACGAGTTCGTCGGTCGTGTAGTCGGGGAAGTGCACGGTGCGCGTGAAGCGGCTGTGCAGGCCGGGGTTTGCGTCGAGCAACGTCGTCATCTCGTCGGGGTATCCGGCGGCGACGATCGCGAGGTCGTCGCGGTGGTCCTCCATGAACTTGACGATCGTGTCGATCGCCTCCCGTCCGAAGTCGTTCTCGCCGCCGCGAGCCAGGGCATAGGCCTCGTCGATGATCAGCGTGCCGCCGAGCGCCGATTCGAGTACTGCCCGGGTGCGCTCGGCAGTCTGGCCGACGTATCCGGCGACGAGCTTCGAGCGGTCCGTCTCGACGAGGTGACCCTTCGTCACGATCTCGAGCGAGCGGTAGATCTGGCTCAACAGCCTTGCGACAGTGGTCTTGCCCGTGCCCGGGTTTCCCGTGAACACGAGGTGGTGGCTCGTCTCGATGGTCGGCAGGTCGCGTTCGGCGCGGATCTTCTGGATCCGCAGGAGACTCGTGAGACGACGGACGTCGGACTTCACGGCGGCGAGCCCGACCAGCTCGTCGAGCTCGGCGAGCACGTCGTCGATCGGACGCGGCGGCTCGGTGGCGGCGGCAGCGTTCGTCGCGTCGACGCTGGCCCCGCCACCAGTCGCCGTCGCGGATGCCGGGTCCGTCGGCGTCGGTGCGACGACTCGAGGATGGCCTGGGCGCTCGACTCCGAGGGCGTCCATCGCCACGAGCATCTTCGTGCGGAACGTGTCGAGCACCGCCAGCTCGTCGGCCGACGGCACGAGGTCGACGGCAGCGGTCGTGTGGGCGAGCTTGATCGCCGCCAGGTAGTAGCGGTGCGAGCGACGCTCGCCGTCTCGGGCGTCGGCACGCACGAGCAGGTCGAACAGCGTGCTCGCGTTCGCCAGCCACTTGCGCTTGCCGTCGAGCATGCCGCCCTCGCGCAGACGGGTCGGGGTGACGGTGACGGGCGGTTCGAGCATCGAGCCGACATCGTCGAGCCACGCCCGTAGCTCGCTGTCGGTGTGCCGCTCGTCGGCGTCCATCAGCGCGCCGACGAGATTGCTCGCCTCGATCACGCACTCGCCCCGCATCGGACGTCCGGCAAGCGCCTCGAGGTCGGCGGCCACCGTGTCGATGAACGCGACTATGGGCTCGGCGAGCGGTCCCGGCATGGCGTGGGATCGTACGGGACCCCGTCCCCCTCCGTTCTGTCATGCGGATCGTCGCCGTGCACGCACGATCGGCATGACAGATTGGGCGGGTGAGCACGGCGTCCATGGTCCCGGTCACCATCGAGATCGACGGCGAGGAGCTCGACTTCGACGATGCCCGCACGGCGATCCGCAGTCTCGGTGTGCGCAAGCTGCTCGTCGACTCCGCGATGCGATTCCGCTACGGCGACGGCTTCACGAACAGCCGTGCGCTCGCGCTGCAGGTCGCGCTCTCGGTCGTGCCGTTCATGTTGGCGTTGACCGGCCTCGCCGCCGACCTCGACGTCGGGCGGGCGTCAGTCGTGCTCTCACGCACGGTGTCGGCGATGTCGGTGGGTGGCGACGACGCATCAGCGGCCCCTCGGCAAACGGCTGACGAGGCCGAGGAGGCCGGCGAGGTGGCACTGGCGATCGGGCTCGTGTTCGCCCTCGTCTCGATGACGACGGCCGTCGCCCAGATCGAGCGTGGGGTCAACCGCATCTACGGCATCGAGCGTGACCGCCGGGCCGCCGCCAAGTACGGCAGGGCCGCGGTGCTGACGGCCATCCTCGCCGTGCCGATCGGCGTCGGGTTCATGCTGCTCGTCGGTGGTGGCCCGTTCGCCGACGCGATGGTCGAGGAGTACGGATGGACCGGCACGACGGTCACGGTGTGGCATCTCGTGCGCTGGCCAGCTGGCACGTTGCTGCTCACGTTTGCGATCGCCGTCCTGTTCGACCACGTTCCCCGTCGGCGTCAGCCGTCGCTGTCGTGGCTCGCCCTCGGATCGGGCATCGCGGTGGCGCTGACGATCACGGCGTCCGGCCTGCTCGCGCTCTACGTCCGCGAGAGCGGCGCGTTCGATGACGTCTACGGATCGATCGCCGGCGTGATGGCGCTGCTGCTGTGGTCGTACCTGACGTCGATCGCGCTGTTCGTCGGGGCGGCAGTTGCTGCACAGTTGGAAGCGGTGCGTGCCGGTGTCAGCCGGCCGTACGACGACGACCCGGGACCGGCACCGGGCAGCCCGGATGACGTGGAGTCGGCGATGCCGTCGTTCGGCTGAGACGAGGTCCGACTTGTAGCGTGGCGCCATGGCAGAGCGCTTCGAGAGTGTCCAGACCGTTCGCGACGGTCTGCGTGATGTCGGCTACCTGGCCGACGACGGCATCGCCGGCGTGGCGTTCCTCGCCGATCGGCTCGACAAGCCCGTGCTCGTGGAGGGCCCTGCCGGCACCGGCAAGACACAGCTGGCGAAGTCGATGGCCGAGATGTCGGGCGCCCGCCTGATCCGGCTGCAGTGCTACGAGGGGCTCGACGAGTCGAAGGCGCTGTACGAGTGGAACTACAAGAAGCAGCTGCTGCGGATCCAGGCGGACCGCAGCGACGACGCTTGGAACGACGTCCACGACGACATCTTCTCCGAGGAGTTCCTGCTCACCCGTCCGCTCCTCGAGGCGATCCGGTCGAGCGACCCGGTCGTGCTGCTCATCGACGAGGTCGACAGGGTCGAGGTCGAGACCGAGGCGCTCCTCCTCGAGATCCTGTCCGACTACCAGGTGTCCGTTCCCGAGCTGGGCACGATCGAGGCGACCCAGATCCCCCTCGTGTTCCTCACGTCCAACAACACGCGCGAACTGTCCGAGGCGTTGAAGCGGCGCTGCCTCTACCTGCACGTCGACTACCCGACGCTCGAACGCGAGCGCGAGATCGTCCTGACGAAGGTGCCCGGCATCAGCGTGAACCTGGCCGACCAGGTGTCGCGCATCGTGCGCAGCATCCGCCAGCTCGACCTGAAGAAGTCTCCCAGCGTCTCCGAGACGCTCGACTGGGCGCGCACACTGATGCTGCTCAACTTCGATTCGGTCGACGAGCAGACGGCGAAGGAGACACTCCACATCCTGCTCAAGTATCAGAGTGACATCGTCAAGACCGCCAAAGAGCTCTCAGTCGACGCCTGAGGCCGGCCCCAAACGTCGGCCCACCGGCACACGACTCATCAGAGGCCCCTCAGAGGCCCGCGCAGCGACGACCAGCCGTTCGGCAGTCACCAGCAGACCGCCGAAGTACCCTCATGACTCGAGGACCGCTTCGGGCATTCCCACGAACACGGCGGCCGGCACACCGAGTCGCCGCATGCGGGTGATCGTGGTCTTGGCGGCACCCGGCAGCTCTGGGTTGACCGCCAACGCGAACATGCTCTTGTCCACGAGCGGCACGAGGTCCACGAGATCGGCCGCCTCGAGCTTGCGGATGAGCTCAGATCGGAGGCGCGTGTACCTGGAGCGTTCGGCTCTGGTGCGGGGGTCGACGTAGGCGACCTCGCGCACGCCAGGTTTGTCACGCCACTCCTGGATGTAACTGCCGACGGCCAGGTTCACCACGGCGGTGGCGTCGTCGGGCGACCGTACGTGCGCGGCCGTGGCCTGGGCCTGGTAGCGCTCCACGGCGGCGACGTCGAAGCCGTTGCGGTCGAGCTCGTTCAACAGGGCCCAGCCCTGGGTCCCCAAGTGCATCTGGTCGGTCCAGGTGACGAGGTAGCGGCCGTCGCGTCCCGTCCCCGGGATGGACCCGTCCGACAGTGCGGCGGACCGTCGGCGGCACCAGCTCGTCCATCATGGCCGACAGATCGGGTCGCAGGACCTCGACCTGGTTCGCGTGCCCGACGAAGACCGCCGTCGATGCCACGATCACGCCGGCCAAGGCGCTGTTCCCGAGAGCCCAGCGCGGCCACAGCGTGCGCAGGACCTCCCGGTGACGAGCGACGAGGACGGCGACCGTCCATGTGGCGGCGAACCCGAGAAGCGCGCCGAGCGCCCATCCCCACAGCACGAGGTAGTACCAGACGTCGCCGATGATGCGGCTCATCGAGAGGGCCGCCAGGACGACGGCGGAACCGAGCACGACGTGGAGCCGCAGCAGCGAGCGGTGTCCCAGCCGGGCCGCCACGACGGCGGTGACCGCCCAGGCGGCGAGCAACACGGCGCCCGGGAGCGTGGCCCCCGTGAGGAGGGCACGGTCCGAGAGGATTCGTCCGGTCACCAGCCGCCACGGGTCGAGGTGGATCAGCAGGGTCTCGACGCCGGAGCGCAGGCCGATCGGCGGCTCACCTGGAGCCCTGAAGTAGCTCCACAGCAACGAGAGGTTGCCGGGTGACCGGATCGCCTCTTCGATGATGGGCGGCGCCCACAGGACGATCGCGAGGCCGGCCCCTGCGACGAGCCAGCGGATGGGCGCCCGGTCAGCGTCTCGCCGACCGTGCCGGACCCGTGTGACGCTGGCGGTCACGAGCGCCAGGGCCCCGAGGCCCAGCACCGTTCCCAAGTGGGAGATGTGGGTCTGCACGCAGAGCGAACCGGCGAAGACGGCGACCGGTACGAGGGCCGCATCGCCGCAGAAGATCGACCACATGGCCAGCACGAACACCACCCACCACAGCAGGGGCAGGTGCGGGATCCACGCCTCCGTGAGGGTCAACGCGCCGTAGGCGCGCATCAGAACGGCCAGCATCGCCGCCATCCCGAGCACCAGACCCGCCCCGCCGCGACGCCAGGCGATCCACAGGGCGGTCGCCATCGCTGCCAGCTGCAGGGTCACGGTAGCGACCTGCATGGCCCATGCCGTGCCGCCGGCCGCCCGGTATGCCGGCCACAGCAGCCAGAACGCCAACGGCCCCGGGTGACTCGACTGTCTGTCCTCGACGAAGAAGCGTCCCTTCAGGCCGATCAAAGGCGGGTTCGAGCTGCCCACGTCGCGCACTCTCAGCTCGACCTGGGCCATGTCCATCAGCGGGTACCACCGCGGGTTACGAATCACCACGAGTGCCACGAGCAGCGGCAGGGAGAGCAGGGCGACAAGAGAGACGATGAGCACACGGTCAGACCGCGGCAAGGATCTCAAGCCTGACGCCGCAGTTCGCCCGACAGCACACCGTCTGGATCGGTGATCAACCTGGCGGCGACGTGTCGGCTGTCCATGCGGACGAGCGTCTCCGCCGGGTCGACATCGGCGCGCAGGGTGGTCGGTCGCGGATCCATCACGCCCTGGACGCGTCCGGCGTCACCAGGATCGAGCTGGTGCAGCCGCACCCTGCCGAGCACGACACCGGTCTCGTCGGCGAGACGGCTGGGCAGGGAGCGCAGCGAGGCGAGCGCGTCGTCGAGAGCGTCGACCGGAGCGGGCTCGCACGTCACGGTCGTGATCCTA
>JALZNU010000086.1 GCA_030857495.1 Actinomycetota bacterium
GCGCGACCGATGCCTCCGATCTGGCGTGGGCGCTCGGCGCGAAGGGATGGGCCCTGAGCGACGACGTCGCTACGGTGACGGCGCTCGCCAACGACGTCAGCTTCGAGGTCGTGTTCGCTCGGCAACTGGCCACGCTCGCCCGACCCGGTGACGTCGTGGTCGCGCTCTCGACGAGCGGCACGTCCGCCAACGTCACGGCAGCGCTCGCCCAGGCGCAGCGGCTGGGCCTCGGCACGGTCGGTCTCTGCGGCTACGACGGGGGCGACATGGCGGCCGCTGGGCTCGACGCGTGTTGCGTCGTCGACTCGACGTCGGTGCACCGCATCCAGGAGTCGTACGTCGCGATCTACGATGAGATGCTGCGCCGCTCCATGGCGGCCACGGCCACCGCCTGACCGAGGCTGATCCCGCCGTCGTTGCACGGCACCTGACGGTGGCGTAGCACGTCGAGGCCGCCTGCGCGCAGCAGCCGGGTGACCTCGGTCAGCAGCGTGGTGTTGGCGAACACGCCGCCGCTGAGCGCCACGGTGTCGAGTCCGCGCCGCTCGCGCACGCGAGCACAGGCCTGGGCGATGCCAGCAGCGAGCCCGCGGTGGAACCGCATCGCGATCGCCCCTCGGTCGACGCCCGCTTCGAGATCGTCGACGGCGGCCGCAACGAGGTCGGCACCGCGCATGACCGTGTCGTCGAGGGTCACGTCAAGGGTCATCTCGTAGCGTCCCTGCGCCGTCGGATCGGCGGATGCCTCCAGTTCGATCGCCGCCTGTCCCTCGTAGGCGATGACGTCACGGACACCGATCGTCGCTGCGACGGCGTCGAACAGCCGACCGGCGGACGTGGTCGGCGGGCAGCTGATGCCGGCACGGATCATCGTCACGACATCGTCCCATCGCGGCTGATCGAGACGATGGGTGTCGGCGCGGCCGAGGATCTCGAGGTACGAGGCCGACATCCGCCACGGCTGATCGGTTGCGGCGTCGCCGCCCGGGAGCGGGACCGGCGCGAGGTGGCCGACGCGCTCGAAGCTGGCGAGGTCGGCGACGAGGATCTCGCCGCCCCATGCCGTGCCGTCGGCGCCGTAACCCATCCCGTCGAAGGCGACGCCGATCACGGGTCCCTCGTGGCCGTTGTCGGCAAGGCAGGAGACGATGTGCGCATGGTGGTGCTGCACGGCGACCGACTCGACACCGAGCTCCTCGGCGAGGTCGAGCGCGTACGACGTCGACAGGTAGTCGGGATGCAGATCGTGGGCGATCACCGCCGGCGCGATCTCGAACAGCCGCCCGACATGCTCGATTGCCTCGCGGAACGAGCGGTAAGCCTCGTGGTTCTTGAGGTCGCCGAGGTGGTGAGACACGAACACGTGGCGGTCGCGGGCGAGTGCGATCGTCGACTTGAGCTCGGCGCCGCAGGCGAGCACGGGGCGAGGCGCATCCCATGGCACCGAGATCGGCGACGGCGCGTAACCGCGGCTGCGTCGGAGCGGGTACGGCGCGCCGTCGACGATGCGCACGACGGAGTCCTCGACCCTGATCTGGATCGGGCGATCGTGGCTGAGCACGCGATCGGCGATCGGCGTGAGGCGCGTGCTGGCATCGTCGTCGCGGTAGGCGATCGGCTCGTCGGCGACGTTGCCCGACGTCAACACGATCGGCTCGCCGACTGCGTCGAGCAAGAGGTGGTGCAGCGGCGTGTAGGGAAGCATCACGCCGAGCTCGTGGAGACCGGGCGCCACCGACAGCGCGACGACGCCGTCGGGGCGCGCGCAGAGCACGACGATCGGACGCGCCGGGGAGGCGAGCAGCTCGCGTTCGGCGTCGTCGAGCACGCACAGGCTGTTGACGGCGTCGAGGTCGCCCGCCATGAGGGCGAACGGTTTCGCCTCTCGATGCTTGCGGGCGCGCAATCGCGCCACGGCCGGTTCCGACGACGCCAGCACGGCGAGGTGGTAGCCGCCGAGACCCTTGACGGCAACGATCTCGCCGTCGCGCAGCGCCGCTGCGATCTCGTTGATCGTCGCGCTGAGGCGTGGTCCGCAGGCTGGGCAGCACACCGGCTGCGCGTGGAAACGGCGATTGCGCACATCCTCGTACTCGGCGCGACACTCGGCACACATCTCGAATCCGGCCATCGTCGTGTTGGCCCGGTCGTAGGGGATCGTCGTGACGATCGAGTAGCGCGGTCCGCAGTTCGTGCAGTTGGTGAAGGCGTAGCCGTGGCGGCGGTCGCCGGCCTCGGCGACGTCGGCGCGGCACGCATCGCACGTCCCGACGTCGGGTGACACGAGCGTCGCTGCCGCACCGGCGACGCTCGCCTGGATCTCGAACCGACCGGATCCCGGCCCCGAACCCGTTCCCGTCCCCGTCGCTGGCACCTCGTGCTGCTCGACGGATTCGATCACGGCGAGCGGTGGCGCGCGCTCGGCGACCGCATCGGTGAACGACGCGACGTCGGCGGCGCTGCCCTCGATCTCGACGACGACACCATCTGGCGTGTTGGTGACGAAACCGGCGAGTCCGAGCTCGTCGGCGAGCTGGTGGACGTGCGGTCGGAAGCCGACACCCTGCACGATGCCCCGCACGATGAGGCGGCGACGGACGACGGCCACGGCGCTGGATAGTACGTGAGAGGCCGAGCGGACGCCCGCTAGCGTGAGCGCTCATGAGCGAGGTCGGTGAGTCCTGCATCACGTGCGGCGACGTCGCTGTGGTGCTGATGGTCGTGCGCATCGACGGCGCCGATGCGTTGTGCCGTGCCGACGATGGCGGCACCGAGCTGGTCGCTATCGACTTCGTCGCGCCCGTCGAACCCGGTGATCGAGTGCTCGTCCACGCCAAGGTCGCCCTCGAGAGGATGGAGAACATCGCCGAACCAGTCGGAGCGCACGAGCGACGGAGCGCCAGCGGAGGAGCGGTTACCGACGGTCTGCGTGGCCGGGGAACGCTGTAATGAAGTTCGTCGATGAGTTCCGGGATCCTGAGCTGGCCCGCCACCTGTCCCGGCGCATCGCCGAGCGGGTGGAGCCCGGTCGCCACTACAAGGTGATGGAGGTGTGTGGCGGGCACACGCACGCGATCTATCGATACGGGGTGCAGGACTACCTACCGGAGTCGATCGAGCTCGTGCACGGTCCCGGCTGCCCCGTGTGTGTCATCCCGATGGGTCGCATCGACGACGCCACCGTCATCGCCGAAGCCAACCCCGACGTCATCCTCACCTGCTTCGGCGACTTGATGCGCGTGCCTGGCGGGCGCGGATCGTTCCTCGACTCACGGGCACGCGGTGCCGACATCCGTGTCGTGTACTCACCGCTCGATGCGCTGCGCGTCGCCGTCGACAACCCCGAACGCCAGGTGGTGTTCTACGCCATCGGGTTCGAGACGACGGCACCGTCGACGGCCCTGACGCTGCAGCGGGCACGTGCCGACGGCGTCACCAACTTCTCGGTGTTCTGCAACCACGTGACGATCATCCCGGCGATCAAGGCGATCCTGGACTCGCCCGACCTGCGCCTCGATGCCTTCCTCGGACCCGGTCACGTATCGACGGTCATCGGCAACCGTCCGTACGAGTGGATCGCCCATGACGAGGGGATGCCGATCGTCGTCGCCGGGTTCGAGCCGCTCGATCTGCTGGAGTCGATCGCGATGGTGATCGACCAGCTCGCCGACGGGCGCGCGGAGGTCGAGAACCAGTACGCCCGCGTCGTGCGTGACGAGGGCAACCCCGTCGCTCTGGCAGCGATCGCCGACACCATGTCGCTGCGCCCGTGGTTCGAGTGGCGTGGCCTCGGCTCGATCAACCACTCGGCGTTGCAGGTGTCCGAGCGCTATGCCGAGTTCGACGCCGAGCTGCGTTTCGACGTGCCCGGTGTGCGTGTCGCCGACCCCAAGGCGTGCCAGTGCGGCGAGGTGCTGAAGGGTGTCCTCAAACCATGGGAGTGCAAGGTGTTCGGCACGGCATGCACGCCCGAGACGCCGATCGGCACGTGCATGGTCTCGTCCGAGGGTGCCTGCGCCGCCTACTACAACTTCGGCAAGGCCGCCCGCCAACGAGTGGAGCTCAAGGTCAAGGCCTGAGCCCGGCCGACCGTCCGGACTCTCATCGCGATGAGCACGAGAAGTCTGCCGGTAGGTGTCGTCGGCACCTAGTCGACTCCGACGGCGGTCGACCATACTCACCGGCAATGCACGCCGGAGGCAGCGAGACGCCAGCGCGCGGTGACCCGATGCAGGAGCGCCAGGCGAGTCGGTCCGCCAGGCGCCGTGCCGGCATCCTCGGGTCATACGTTGCGACGCTCGTCTTCCTGGTCGTGCTCAACTTCGTGCTCCCGCGCGCGATGCCAGGTGGGCCCGTCGACGCGCTCATCGCACAGAGCGCGACGAACTTCACGTTCGGCGAGGAGAGTCGAGCAGCGCTCGAGGAGTACTACGGCGTCGATCGTCCGCTTCTCCAACAGTTCGGGCACTACGTGTCCGGGTTGGCACGCGGCGACCTCGGCCGTTCGATCTCGACGAATGCCACGGTCGGGTCGGAGCTCGCACGGCGACTGCCGTGGACGATCCTGCTCATCGGCACGTCGCTCGTGCTTGCCGCCGTCGCCGGGCTGGTCACCGGCGTGCACGCTGGTTGGCGGCGGGGACGGCGGTCGGACCGGATCCTGCTCGTCTCACTCCTGGCCGTGCGCGAGTTCCCGGCGTTCCTGCTGGCCTCGCTGCTGCTGTTCGTCGTCAGCGTGAAGCTCGGATGGCTGCCGTTGTCGGGCGCGCAAACGCCCTTTTCGGGTTCGTTCACCCTCGTGGAGAAGACGATCGACGTCGCCCGACACCTGCTGCTTCCTGCACTCGTCCTGACCGTCGGTCTCACCGCCGGCAACTACCTCGTTATGCGAGCGGGCATGGTGCGAGAGCTCGGCGCCGACCACCTGTTGCTCGGACGCGCCAAGGGGCTGCGTGACCGCACCCTGAAGTACCGGTACGCCGCCCGCAACGCGCTGCTCCCGGTGGTCAGCCTGACGGCGTTGCAGATCGGCTTCGTCGTCACCGGCGATGTGCTCATCGAGCGGGTCTTCGCCTATCCAGGACTCGGAGGTCTCATCTTCGACTCGATCGCCGCTCGCAACTATCCGACGATCCAGGGCGCCTTTCTCGTCGTCAGCGTGAGCGTCGTCACGATCAACGCGCTCGCCGACGTGCTCTACCGACGCCTCGACCCGAGGATCTCACCTTGACGAGCACGCCAGGACGCTCACACCTCTTCGAGGTGGGTCTCGTCGTGTTGGGGATCCTCGCGCTCGTGGCGGTGTTCGCACCGCTGCTGTCGTCCTACGACCCAGACGCCACCGCCGGCCCGGCGCTGCAGTCACCTTCGGCACGTCACTGGTTGGGCACCGACATCCCCGGACACGACATCTTCAGTCAGCTCGTGTTCGGGACGAGGGTGTCGCTCACCGTTGCGTTCGTGGCTGCATCACTCACGATGGTGGGAGCGATCCTCGTCGGGGTGCTGCCGGCGCTAATCGGCGGGTCGGCCGACCGCGGGGCGAGTTGGGCAGTCGTCCTGCTGCTCGCGCTGCCGGGCTTGCCGCTCATCGTGCTGATCGGCTCGCTGGCCGGCGACAGCTCGTTCGCCGTGATCGCAGCGATCGCCTTCATCGGCATCGCCCCGAACGCCCGCATCCTGCGCAGCCAGGTGCTGTCGCTTCGCCAGCACGGGTACATCGCCGCCGCCCGAGGCTTCGGTGGTGGGCCCTTGTACGTGCTGCGCCGCCACCTCGTGCCAGGACTCGCTCCGCTCGTCGTCGTGGGGTTCGTCAATTGGGCCGGCATCGCCATCGGTCTCGAAGCGGGTCTCGCGTTCCTCGGCGTCGGCGACACCACGGGTGTCAGCTGGGGGCTGATGCTGAACCGTGCGCTGACCGAGCAGAGCATCTACTTCAGCGGGATGTGGACGTGGTGGGTGCTCCCACCGGGCCTCGCCGTCGCGCTCACCGTGCTCGGGTTCACGTTCGTCGGCGTCGGGCTCGAACCGAGGTTCAACCCGCGTTGGTTGCGGGCGACATGAGCGATCGACGTGACATGCGCGCGCTCGTGCAGGTCGGTGATCTCCGGGTCACGTTCGGCGGCGAGGTCGACGCCGTGCGCGGCGTCAGCTTCACGCTCGACGGCGGCGACTCCCTCGCGATCGTGGGGGAGAGCGGCTCCGGGAAGTCGACCATGGCGCTGTGCCTCGTCGGCCTCGTGCAACCGCCCGAGGCATCGGGCAGCGTGAAGATCGACGGTCACGAGATGCTCGGCGCCGATGCGGCGACGCTGCGTGCCGTGCGCTGGTCGACCGCCGCCATCGCCCTTCAGGGCACGCCCTTCAACCCCGTCGCCACCATCGGTGCGCAGATCGCCGAGCCCGCCCGCGACCGGCGAGCAGCGAGACGATCCGAGGCGTACCGGCAGGCGTCGGTGCTGGCCGAGGAGGTGGCACTCGACCCGGCGTTGCTCGATCGCTACCCACACCAGCTCTCAGGTGGCGAGCGGCGGAGGGCGACGTTGGCGATGGTGCTTGCCCTCGACCCGCAGCTGGTCATCCTCGACGAACCAACGGCGGGCCTCGACGCCGCCACGCGGCTCGAGGTCGTTGCCCGCATCCGCGCGCTCG
>JALZNU010000453.1 GCA_030857495.1 Actinomycetota bacterium
CTCGGAACGGAACTTGACGGAGAATCCGGCGCAGACACCGATGTGGTGCAGCGTGCCGTCGTCGTCGAACAGCCCGAGCAGCAGTGACCCGACACCGTTGCCGTCCTTGTGCAGGCGGAACCCGGCGACGACGCACTCGGCCGTGCGCTGGTGCTTCACCTTCACGAGCGTGCGCTTGCCGGGGACGTAGGGATCCCCGCCACGCTTGGCGACGAGGCCGTCGAGCCCGGCGCCCTCGAAGTCGGCGAACCAGCGCTGCGCCTGGTCGGGATCGTCGCTCGCCGGGGTGACGTGCACGTCGCCGGCGGTCGTCACGATGTCGTGCAGCAGCGCCCTGCGCTGCTCGAACGGGCGACCGAGCACGCGGTCGTCGTCGAGGGCGAGCACGTCGAAGGCGACGAACGACGCCGGGGTCTGCTCGGCGAGCATGTTCACCCTCGACGCGGCGGGGTGGATGCGCTGGGTCAACGAGTCGAAGCTCAACCCGCCCTCGGGGTTGGCGACGACGATCTCGCCGTCGACGACGCAGCGCGTGGGCAACGCCGGCGCAAGCGCAGCAGCGACCTCGGGGAAGTAGCGGTTGAGCGGCCGCAGGTTGCGGCTCTGGAGGTAGACCTCGTCGCCGTCACGGAACACGAGGCAACGGAACCCGTCCCACTTCGGCTCGTACCACCAGCCCTCGCCGGTCGGGACGACACGTGCGAGCTTCGCCAGCATCGGTTCGATCGGCGGTGCCAGCGGCAAGTTCGAGAGGGACGGTTCGTCGGACACGGTGACGATCTTTTCAGACGTGCGGGAACCGTGGGGCACGTTGAGTCGTCCAACTGCGCGGGCGGCTCCGCCGAGCGGGGCATGACAGTGAGGAGATCACAGTGACAGACACCAACGGACCTTCGGCAACGGGCGCCAACAGCTCGCGGATCACGATGGGCGTCGTCGCCCTCGCCGCGGCAACCGCAGCGACGCTCGGCACGGTGGCGCTCACGGGCAGCGGCGACGACGGTCCCGCGAGCGCACAGGAGGAAGGCGAAACAGGCGATGACATCCGCACGATCCGCGTGAGCGGCGAGGCCACGGTCGACGTCACCCCCGACGTCGCCACGGTGACGCTCGGTGCGCAGCACACCGCGCCGTCGGCGAAGAAGGCACTCGACACGGTGTCGGCGCGGACGTCGGCGACGATCGACCTCTTGAAGGAGGCCGGCATCGCGGAGGCTGACATCCAGACGTCGAACCTTTCCGTGTTCCCGAACTACGTCGACGACGGCAGGATCGACGGGTTCCAGGCGTCGAACACGCTCAGCGTGCGCACGAAGGACATCGACGGGCTCGGTGACCTGCTCGACGAGGTGTCGGGTGCGACGGGCGACCAGTTCCGCCTCGACGGCATCTCGTTCTCGTTCGACGATCCCGATGCGGTGCTCGAGGACGCCCGCGCCGAGGCGGTCGCCAATGCCCGTGAGAAGGCCGGGCAGTACGTGGCAGGCGAGGACGTGGAGATCGGTGAGATCCGCACGATCGCCGAACAGGGCGCTGCGTCACCGCCCGTGCCGTACGAGTTGGACGAGGCGGCGGCAGGCCGCTCGAGCGTGCCGATCGAGGCCGGCTCGCAGGAGCTGTCCGTCGACGTCACGGTTGTGTTCGAGCTGACCTGATCCCCCGAGATCGGTTGTCACCACGTTCGTGACCGGCACCGCCGGTCACGTGCGAGGTCGACCCGCCAGCGAGCTGCACGCCGGCGGGTCGACCTCACCCACGGCTCACCCCCACCACCGTCTGGGCGGGATTCCTCCCACCACACGGTCTGGGTGGGATTTCTTCCAACTGCTGACACGGATCCCGCCCAGACCGCCAGCGGCGACACCGAAGCCGGGCCGCCGACCTGAAGTAGCGTCGCTGCGTGACTTCGATGCAGGACCGGATCGACGACCTCCGCCGGCGTCGGGACGAGGCGCGGCACGCCGGCTCCGATCGAGCGGTCGAGCGCCAGCACGCCAAGGGCAAGCTGCTCGCCAGGGAGCGCATCGAGTACCTGGTCGATCCCGAGTCGTTCCACGAGCTCGACATGCTCGCCCGCCATCGCGCCCACGCCGCGGGGTTGGAGGAGCGGCCATACACCGACGGCGTCGTCACCGGGTGGGGCACGGTCAACGGGCGCAAGGTGTTCGTGT
>JALZNU010000454.1 GCA_030857495.1 Actinomycetota bacterium
GTGGTGTGCTGTTCCTGCTCGCCGACACTGCCTTCTCCCTCGCCTGCAACTCGCACGGCCCGCTCACCGTCGCCGCTGCGGCGTCGATCGACTTCCTCGCCCCGGCGCACGAGGGCGATGTGCTCATCGCCAAGGCCGTCGAGCAGTCCCGGCGCGATCGCACCGGTCTCTACGACGTCGCCGTGACCCGGCACGAAGCCGACGGGGTTTCCGTCGACACCGTCGCCCACTTCCGCGGCCGCTCCCGCACGCTCGTCTGAGCACCCTGATCCGTGTCATGTCTATTTGACTAGAAGTGAATGCTGGGTCAGGATGTTCACTCCGTCGTGCGACAACCGCACGACGTCGAGGAGGGACACATGGCGATCTCGACCCGTTCAGGGATCCGGCGGGCCGCGCTCGTGCCGGTGTTGGCGCTCACCATCACGCTCGCCCCGTCGACCGCACCGCAAGGGGCGGCAGCGGCCGGCGACGGCGCCGAAGGAGCCGCATCCCCGGCGGCTCTGCCGGCGCAGTCTGGTGCGCAGTCGGTCGCCCGGGGCAAGCCGGTCGTCGATGCCGAGATCCGTGCCACGCTCGGCCGCCAAAGCAGCGTGCCTGCGGTCATCACCGCCCGACGCCGCAGCGATCTCGACGCGATCGAGCGGCTCGGCGTGCACGGCACCCGCCTGACGACGCTGCCGATGATCCTCACCGACACCCTGTCGGCGACACAGCTGCGCGCCCTCGAGCGGTCGGGGCTGGTGCGGAGCGTGTACGCCAACCGCCGCTTCCCGGTGACGATGGAGGACTCGAACTGGATCATCGGTGCCCGCTACGCCTGGGGCCCGAGCGCTCCGACGCGCTTCGGCGCGAACGGCTACGACGGTGAGGGCGTCGACATCGCCGTGATCGACACGGGCATCGACGGCAGGCACGAGGACACCGACAACCTCGTCGAGTTCTGCGACACGACGGCGGCGGTCAACGGCGACCGCAGCGAGGTCGTCTGCGCCGGCGGCAACGACCGCGCCGACTCCGCTGCCGCCCGAGCCGTCGCCTTCGACGACGAGGGCCACGGCAGCCACGTGTCGGGCACGGTCGCCGGCAGCGGCGACGCCAGCGGTGGCGTCGCTGCGAACCACAGCACGATCGGGGTCGCCCCTCGGGCCGAGCTGCACGTCTACTCGGCGAACCTGGGACCGTTCCTCGCCAACTTCCAGATCCTCGCTGCCTACGACGACATGATCTTCAAGAAGCAGCAGGGCAGTGGCGTGGTGGCCACGAGCAACAGCTTCGGCGGGGGTGACGGTGCCAACTACTCACCCGACGATCCCCAGAACGTCGCCGTCAAGGCGGCATACGACGTCGGCATCATCAGCGTCTACGCCGCCGGCAACTCCGGCCCCGAGCACAACACGCTGTCCGACTCCTGCATCAACCCGTACGCCGTCTGTGTCGGCGCCACGACGAAGCCCGACTCGGTCGTGCAGTTCTCGTCGCGTGGACGGCCGAGCGAGCCCGCCGACACGAACCGCAACGGTGTCGTCGGTGACAACGGCGACAACGGAACGCCGAACAACCCCGACGACGACATCGCCCCCGACGTGGCACCCGACAACCACGACCGCAAACTCGGTCAGAAGCTCGGCATCGGCCTGTACCGGCCGACGATCGTCGCCCCCGGCGTGAACATCAACTCGATCAGCGCCAACGCAGCGGGCTGTCGGGAGGGCGCCGGCACGAACACGGGCTGCTACGAGCCGCTGAACGGGACGTCGATGGCGACGCCTCACGTCTCGGGCGCGATCGGCGTCATCGTCGACGCCTGGCGTGCCGAGCACGGTGGCCGGACGCCCGGCCCGCGGACGATCATCGACATCCTCGAGCGCTCCGCGGGGGCACACAAGCTTCCCGGCTACGAGGCGGAAGAGCAGGGCGCCGGCCGGCTCAACGTGTTCGACGCGGTCCGCTACATCCGCGGCGAGATCGACCTCGCCCGGCCCAACTTCGGCACACCGTCGCCGGTGTACGCCGCCGGCAAGCACCCCGGCGCCCCTGGCACGAAGGTCGACTTCAGCGGCTGCACCGGTGCGCTGAGCTTCACCGTCGCCAACTCGAACCCGCTCGACGAGGGCGCCGACACGCCGCCAGACGCCAACACCGGACGCTACAAGCAGCACCTGATCC
>JALZNU010000455.1:0-1944 GCA_030857495.1 Actinomycetota bacterium
GAGCGAGATGCCGAGCAGGCCGATCTCCGGCCCGGCGAGGATGGCGGCGCCGGGACCGCCCATCACGAGCACGGCGGTGCCGATGAACTCGGCGCCGAGGATGCGGCCGTCGTCCGTGCTCTCGACACGCCCGACGCTGCCGGCGCTCGGTTCGACGGCGGAGGTCTCGTTGTCCATGGCCGAACTGTACGCACTCGGCCACCGTCGGCCGGGCACACTGTGCCGCCGCCCGCAGGGCACTCAGCGAAGGCCGCCTGCCGGCCACCGGTAGCCTGCCACCATGCCGAGGACCGAGCGGTTCATCGTGACCCGCGTCGGCGCCGACGGCAGCTCGCGCCGGCCCGACGAGCTCATCGTCGAGGAGCCGCTCACGATCCAGCTCGACGGCGTGACCGTGTCGACCACGATGCGAACGCCGGGCAACGACTACGAGCTCGCTGTCGGGTTCTGCTTCACCGAGGGGCTCCTCGCCGGCGCTCGCGTCACCGGCGTCCGCTACTGCGCGGCGGGGCCCGCGGCGGATACCGAGTTCAACGTCGTCAGTGTCGACACCGGCGGGCTCGCGCCGCCCCCGATGCCCCGTCTCGGCGTGACGTCGAGCAGCTGCGGATGGTGCGGCAGCGACCAGCTCGACGAGCTCGCGGCGCGGCTCGAGCCGCTGCCGGACACCGAGCCCATCGCGCTCGACGTGCTGCGCGCGGTGCCTGACGCCGTGCGCGAAACGCAGGTGCTGTTCGAGTCGACGGGATCTGTGCACGCCGCCGCGGTGTTCGATGCCGCCGGCAACGTCTCGACCACCCGCGAGGACGTCGGTCGCCACAACGCTGTCGACAAGGTGATCGGCGCACGCCAGCTCTCCGCCCCGGATGCTGCCCAGGACGCCGGCCAGGATGCCCGAGACGGCCCCGCCAGCGGCCTCGGGCTGTTCGTCAGCGGCCGGGCGAGCATCGAGATGGTGCAGAAGGCGTGGGCCGGCGGGTTCACCACCGTGCTCGCCGTCAGCGCCCCGACCTCGCTCGCCGTGCGCGCCGCCCGCCGTGCCGGCATCATGCTCGCCGGCTTCGTGCGCGACGACTCGCTCAACGTCTACTCGCAACCACCTCGCCGCCGCACGCCCGTAGCCTGATCGCATGCGCATCGAGAACGGACTCGGGGTCCTCCATCTCTTCGCTCGACCGACCACTTCGATCGATCGTGAGGCCGTCCTCGCGTCGCTCAAGCACGCCGCGGAAGTCGAGGCGCAGGTCGTCACGGCGGCGTTGCTCGGCCACAAGGCCGACCTCGCCGTGATGGCGCTGCACCGGGACTGGACGGTGCTGCGGCGCCTCCAGACCGAGATGCGCGACGCCGGCCTCGACATCGTGTCGAGCTACGTCAGCCTCACCGAGGTCTCCGAGTACGCGAAGGGGATGCCCGAGCAGATGCTCAACGAGCGCCTCTACCCGTCGCTGCCGCCAGAGGGCAAGCCCGTCTTCTGCTTCTACCCGATGACGAAGTCGCGTGACGCCCACGCCAACTGGTTCGCGACGCCGTACGAGGCGCGCAACGAGATGATGCGAGAGCACGGGCGCAGCGGCCGCACGTTCGCCGGCAAGGTGACCCAGCTCATCACGGGATCGACAGGGCTCGACCTGTTCGAGTGGGGTGTGACGCTGTTCGCGGTGAGCCCCGAGGTCGTGAAAGAGGTCGTCTACACGATGCGCTTCGACAAGGCCTCGGCTCTGTACGGCGAGTTCGGTGACTTCTGGGTCGGCTACCTCGGCGAGCCCGCTGCGATCCTCGACGCCATCAACTGACCGGCACCCTGCTCACTCGCGACGCACGACGAGCGTCGCCTCCTTAGTGTCGATGCCGTTCCCGTCGAACGTGAACAGGTCGAAGCGGGCTTGCCTCGGGTCGCCGTCCTCGCCGAGGTCGAGCGAACCGCCCGGACCGTCGTAGTCG
>JALZNU010000455.1:1954-2160 GCA_030857495.1 Actinomycetota bacterium
CACCGAGCCGTCGTTCGTCACCGAGGTGATCTGCTCAGCGATGGCATGGGGATCGTCGGAATCTGCCTCGAGCGCGGCAAGCGCGATCACGGTGGCGCAGTCGTAGGCGTTCGTCGCGAACAGGCCACGCGGCTCGCTGCCGAACGTTCGGGTCGCCGTCGGTCCCACGCCCTGCACGGCCGTGCGCAGGTCCGCAGGGAGCTCGG
>JALZNU010000456.1 GCA_030857495.1 Actinomycetota bacterium
CGGCAGATGCGGGCCGCCTTGTCGGCGCGGCGGTCTCGTTGCGCGCTGCCGAGCATGTCGAGCACCTGTCCGACGTTGAGCTCGACACGCAGACGGTTCCACAGCTGCCACACCGTCGCGTTGGCGCAGCTGAGCAACTGGTCGGAGAACACGAACGTGAGGTCGCCGATGAGGATCGCCATGCCGTCGCCGAACCGGCGGGCATCGCCGGCCCACCCCGCCCGCTCGTGCAGGTCGGCGTACACGACGTGTGTGGTGGCTGCTCCCCTGCGCGTCGAGGCACCGTCCATGACGTCGTCGTGGAACAGTGCGAAGGCGTGCATCAGCTCGAACGCCGAGCAGATGTCGATGACGGCGGCGTCGCTGGTGTCACCACCGGCAGCCACGTAGCCCTCCCAGCAGAACGCCGCTCGCAACCGCTTGCCGCCGCCGAGCACGAAGCGCTGCACCTCGGCGAACGGTCCGTCGAGGTCGGGATCGAGCGCCACCCACTCGTCACGATGCGCGGCGAGCACCTCGCGCAGCCGTCGTTCGACCCGGCCGGCCGTGATTTCGAGGATCGCCGGCACCGGTGCGGCTGCGCCCGGCGTCATTCGGTGCGTTCGACGTCGCCGGGTTCGCCGGCGTCGATGATCTCGTCGACGCGCACCTGCGCCGCCGTGATGCGCTCACGACACAGGGTGATGAGGGCCTGCGCCCGCTCGACGCGATCGGCCAGCCGGTCGACGTCGACGTCGTCACTTTCGAGCTCACCGAGGATGTCGTCGAGCTCGGACAACGCCTGCGCGTAACCAATCTCGTCAGCCACCGTTGTCACCTCGGCTCGGGCGTGGTGGACGTGTGTCGTCGGGCTCGTGCACGGCGGTGACGGTACTGCGCACCTCGCCGTCGCGGACCCTCGTTGCCAGCGTGTCACCCGACGCGACGTCGGCGATGCTGCGCACGAGCCGTCCGTCGGCCGTGGTGGTGATGGACCATCCCCTCGCCAGCGCAACGGACGGATCGACGGCGTCGACCCTGGCGCCGAGCACCGCCAGCTGGGCCGTCGCAACAGCGAGGGCGCGAGGCGCAGCGAGCCGCCACGCCGCATCGAGGCGGTCGACTCGTCGGCCGCGGTCGCGCAGCGTCCGCTGCGCCGACGTCGTGATCGTTCGATGGCGGACGGTCAGCGCAGAGTCGGCGCGCCCCAGGTTGCGCCGTGCCCCGGCACCGAGTTGACGGCGCCGCACGGCGAGCCCTCGGACCGAGCCCGACACAGCTCGCTGCGCCAGTCGGCGTGCCGTCTCGGCGCGGGCCGCGACCGCCCGATCACACGCTGCGAGCCGTCCGGCGACCCGATGGCCGAGCTCGTTGGCTCGCCGGTCGACCTCGTGTTGGAAGGCCCGGACGCGATCGATGACCACCTGGGCGCAGGCAGTGGGCGTCTTGCACGCAGTGTGTGCGACCTCGTCGGCGACGCTGCGGTCGTTGTCGTGCCCGATGCCGGTGATCACGGGCAGATCGCAGGCGGCGATGGCGCGAGCGACGAACTCGTGGTCGAACGTCGCCAGGTCGCTCTTGCTCCCGCCGCCGCGCACCACCGCGACGACGTCGATGTCGCTGCGCCCGGCGAGACCTCGGATGGCGCGTGCCACCTGCATCGGCGCACCTGCACCCTGCACCCTTGCGTGGGCGAGCTCGACCACGAAGGCGAGTCCGCTCTCTTCGAGGTTTGTGCGGAAGTCGTGCCAGCCCTCGGAGCCGCCACTCGCGACGACGCCGATGCGCAGCGGGACGAGCGGCATCGGCCGTGACGAGTTGGCGTCGAGCACTCCGTCGGCGGCGAGCGACCGCATCAGTGCATCGCGCTGCATGGCGAGGTTGCCGAGCGTGAACTCGGGATCGACGTCGACGACGCGGAAGTTGAATCGCCCCGAGAGGGCGTACACCTCGAACGTGCCTCGCATGCGCACACACAGACCCTCGGCGAGCTTCACGCCGGCACGGTCGAGCCGCGGCTGGATGCGCTGGAAGGCGTTGGCGAAGAGCTGTGCCGAGACCTTCGGGCGCTGACGCACGTCGGCGTTGCCGGCTGCGTCGTCGACGAGGTCGAAGTAGCGGTGCCCCTTGGCGATCTTCGTGTTGTGCAGCTCGCCGCGCACCCACACGAGCCCGCCGA
>JALZNU010000457.1 GCA_030857495.1 Actinomycetota bacterium
GCCGCTGCCGTGCGCGTTCTCCGGAGGTGCCGATTCGACGGCATTGCTGATCCTCGCCGCCGCCGCCGGCTGTACGCCCACGGCCCATCACGTCGACCACGGGTTGCGCACCGGCTCGCGCGAGGAAGCAGACACGGCGGCGGCCATCGCCGACGGACTCGGCATCGCGTTCGTGCTCCACGAAGCACGGCTCGAACGGGGTCCCAACCTCGAGGCGGCGGCTCGATCGGCCCGGCGCGCCCTGCTGCCCGACGACGTCGCCACGGGCCACACGCTCGACGACCAGGCAGAGACGGTGCTCGTCAACCTCCTCCGAGGCGCTGGGAGCGCCGGTCTCGCAGCCATGGCACCGTCCACCACCAAGCCGCTGCTCGCGGTGCGGCGCCACGAGACCACGGCGCTCTGCGACGCGGCCGGCATCGCTGTGGTCGTCGATCCGACGAACCGCGACCCGGCCCACCTGCGCAACCGCATCCGCTACGAGGTGTTGCCGCTGTGCAACGAGATCGCCGGGCGCGACGTCGCGCCACTGCTCGCACGCACCGCGTCGCTCTGCCGTGACGACGACGAGCTGCTCCGGCGGCTCTCCTCGTCGATCGACGCCACGGACGCCGTCGCCGTCGCCAACGAACCCGTCGCACTCGCTCGAAGGGCGCTGCGCGACTGGCTCTCCGTCGACGGTTACCCGCCTCCGCTCGCAGCGATCGACAGGGTCGTCGAGGTCGCCACCGGCACCCGGGTGGCGTGCGAACTGCCGGGTGGCGACAGGGTCGCCCGCAGCTCGCAGCGACTCAGGCGGATCGCGCAGGGCGGAGAGTAGGATCTGGCATCCGTATGACTTCCCTCGCCGCCCGAACGAACCGCTGATGGCCGCCAGGCTCCGTGGCAAGTGGGCGCAGGGCATCACCCCTCGCCACCTCACCTGGATCCTCAAGGACAAGCTCGCCGTCTGCGAGCGGCCGGGCGGCTTTGGCGGCAACCACCGAAGGGTCCGTCGCCAGGAAGAGATCATCTGGATCCGCGAGAACGGGTTCGGCTGCGTGATCTCGATCATCCCGGCACCGCACAACCTGCACAACTACGACGAACTGGGTGTCACGGCACGTCATCGCCCGTTCAACGGTGAAGAGCTCGATCGCTGGCTCGCCAGCCTGTACCGCGAGATCGACGACCTGCTCAAGGCCGGGACGAAGGTCATCGTGCACGGCGAGGAGGTCGGCGACCGGCTGGTCGGCGTGATGGGCGGCTACATCCGCTGGTCGGGCCTCGTCGACGACGGTACGCAGGCGATCGTCGTCACCGAACGACTGTCGGGCCGTCAGCTCGATCCCTTCGGGCGGCGCGTGGTGCTGCGTGCCCACCAGCTTCGCCGATAGGTACCATCGCCGCAGTGAGCGAGACACCTGCCAACTGGTATCCCGACCCCAGCCACCGTCACGAGCTGCGCTACTGGGACGGCACGACGTGGACCGAACACGTCAGCAACCAGGGCAGGACGGGCACCGACCGCGTCGAGGGCGGCATCTTGAACCGCATCGACAACTTCACGGTCGGCAAGAACGAGGGTGACTCCGACCGCGTCCGGGGGCAGGTGTCGGGCACCGGGTATCGCGGGGCCAACATCAGCGAGCCCGTGCAGGGCGGTGACGGCACCCTGTTCAACGAGCCGATCCTCGTCGTCAACCAGAAGGCGAAGCTGATCGAGCTGACGAACCAGTACGGCGTGTTCAACCAGCACGGACAGCCGGTCGCCCAGGTCAACCAGGTGGGCCAGTCGAAGGCGAAGAAGGTGATGCGCCTCGTCTCGAGCCTCGACCAGTTCATGACGCACAAGTTGGAGATCAGCGATCCCAACGGCCAGGTGCTGATGCGCCTGACCCGCCCGGCGAAGGTGATCAAGTCGACCGTCATCGTCGAGTCGCCCCAGGGGGGCGAGATCGGGCGCATCGTGCAGGAGAAGATGATCGGCAAGATCAACTTCGGGCTGGAGGCGAACGGCCAGCGTGTCGGTGCGATCAAGGCGGAGAACTGGCGGGCGTGGAACTTCCGCATCGAGGACGCCGCCGGCAACGAGGTCGCCCGCATCACCAAGACGTTCGAGGGCGTGCTGCGCACGGCGTTCACCACCGCCGACAACTACGTGGTGCAGATCCACAC
>JALZNU010000458.1 GCA_030857495.1 Actinomycetota bacterium
GTTCACATGAGGTTGACGCGGTGGCCGTCACGTCAGGGGGATCCCGACGTCAAGGCCCCGCCGTTACACCACGCCGCTGGCCTCAACTTCGTCATGCCACGCGATTCGGATCGTTGCATGAGCGTTTGGTGCGCAAGCTACCCCGGTGGCGAGGGCCTATCAGCAACCCCTCAACATGCACGGCCGGACCGAGACTCGGAGCGGTGGGGTCGGGTGGTGGCACCCGAGCGGTTGACAGGCGCGGAGCGGCTCGCGGCTGCTCAGACAGCCGTGGCGTCAACGACGAAGTAGGTGGAGCGCGTCGGGACGACGCCCTCGAGCTTGAAGCCGGCATTGGCGAGCAGCTGCTCGTACTCCTCGCGCGTCCGCTCCCGCCCGCCTGTGACGGCGAGCATGATGATGTCGAGCAGCTTGCTGTGGTCGGGGCCGGGCGTGTCCGGCACGAGCACCTCGACGACGAGGAGGCGCGAGCCCGGCGCCGCGGCCCGTCTCACGGCGGCGAGGATGCTTGCGGCGTCCTCGTCGCCCCAGTCGTGGAGCACCTCCATGAGGACGTAGGCGTCGGCCGTCGGCAACGGGTCAGCGAAGAAGTCGCCGGCGACGAGGTGGAGCCGGTCGGAAGCCGCGTGCGCGGCGTCGGCGATGACGTGAGGCAGCTCGAAGAGGACGCCGGTCGCCTGGGGGACTCGTTCGAGGATCGCTGACAGCAGGTGGCCGCGGCCACCCCCCACATCGACGATCGTGGCGAACGGCGAGAAGTCGTAGGCCTGGACCACGGCGGGGACCACGCCCGCCGCCTTGTCGACCATCGCCTCGTTGAAGAGCGCCGCTTCGTCGGGATGTTCGGCGAAGTGTTCCATCATCGCCTGCCAGCCCAACGCCGGTCGGCCGGTTCGTGCCGGGTGGGCGAGCTCGGTGAATGCCTTCCACGAGCTCGTCCCGATCATGCGCGCAAACGAGCGCAGCGAGTACGGATGGTCGCTGCGCAACAGCCTGGATTCGGGCGTGTGCACGTAGCCCTCACCGTGACCGGCGAACAGTCCGTGAGCAGATAGCAGGCGAAGCATGCGGGCCAGCGCGTCGGCGTTCATGCCCGTCCGCTCGGCGAGCTCCTCGGCGCTGGCGGGTTCGCTGTCGAGGGCGTCGGCCACGCCGAAATCGGCGATCACGTGGATGCACCGCGACACCACGTGGCTGTTGATCAGTGCCCAGACCACCTGCGGGTCAGGCCGTTCCTCGGTCGTGCTCATCTGATGGCTCCTCGCCCTGCCGGTGCCGGTGACCCGAACCTCAACGTCCGACACGCCACGGCGAAGTCAGCCGGGGAATGCAACGCTGAACCCGAACGCGCTCACGGACCGCCGGACCCAACCGCCGGACCACCGGGCTCTAGTGGTGCATCGCGCCCAATAGGCTAGCCGATACCGCTCGCTCGTGAGCCCGACGGAGCTTGGGAGAAGTGCCGGTCCTGGCGCACCTCGGCGTTCGCAAGGCGGTGTCCGGAAACGCGCGTCCGCTATCGCTCGTCTCGACCCAGCCGGAAGCATCCGACACGTGCCGTTGGAGGACAGGGCAAACGTTGCCGGACGCGGCACGGGCTGCACCTCGACGGCGCCAGCAAGGAGGCTCGCCGGCAGGCGTCATGTGCCCGCGGAGTGGTCGCGGACCGAGGTTGCCGCAGCCCAGCTCCAGTAGCGATGGGCTGCGCGAGGAGCTACTCGTCGGTCATCGTGTCGTTCATCGCGCGGACGGTGCGACTTCAAGTCGACTCGACGTCAAGTGCGAGTGCGGATCAGCGTGAGTCCGTCGCGGACGGGCAGGATGAAGCTGTCGACGCGGTCGTCGGTGGCGACGGCATCGTTGAACGCCCGCAGCGAGACCGTGGACGCATCGTCGTCGTCACGCGGAGGTGCGGCGACGCGGCCCGACCACAGGGTGTTGTCGACGAGGATCAGCCCGCCCGGGCGCACGCGGGGGAGCAGCGCCTCGTAGTAGGCGGCGTACGACTCCTTGTCGGCGTCGACGAAAACGAGGTCGATGTCGCTGCCACCGAACTCGTCGTCGGCGTCGAGCGCCGAGAGCGTGTCGATCGCGGGACCGAGGCGTAGCTCGATGCGGTCCTCGAGACCGGCGTCGCGCCATGCGTCCCTGGCG
>JALZNU010000459.1 GCA_030857495.1 Actinomycetota bacterium
GCCGCACCGGCCACGAGCCAGTGGCAGAACTGGCTGCTGTTCCGCAACGCGCAGTCGTTCGGTCGCAGTGATCCGCAGTTCAACGTCGATGTCGGTTTCTACGTGTTCCGGCTGCCGTTCATCATGTTCGCCCTCGACTGGATCTTCGTCGCAACCGTGGTCGTGCTGCTGCTCACCGCCGCGACCCACGTGCTCAACGGTGGTGTGGTGTTCACCTCGCCATTGCCGACGATCCGGGCTGCCACGAAGGCCCACCTAGCGGTGCTGCTGGCGCTGCTGGCTGCGCTGAAGGCGGCCGACTACTGGGTGACGCGCTACGACAAGACGAACGAACGGCGAGGGTTCGTGCAGGGGGCGACGTACACGGTCGTCAACGCCGAGCTCCCGGCGCTGATGCTGTTGCTGCTCATCGCCGTGCTCACCGCCGGTGTGTTCCTGTACAGCGTGCGCACCGGTTCGTGGCGCTTGCCGATCATCGTGTCGGCGATGTGGCTCGTCGTCGCCCTCATCGGCGGTGTCATCTACCCCGCCGTCGTACAGCGCCTCGTCGTCCGCCCCGACCAGCAGAGCCGCGAGCTGCAGTACCTCGATCGCAACATCGATGCCACGACGGCGGCGTTCGGCATCTCGCCCCAGGAGGTCGAGGTCGCCGGCACGCAGCAGTTCGGCGCACTGACCGCCGGGGAGATCGAGGACGACCTGACGCCGCTGCGCGATGTCCGGCTGCTCAATCCGAGCGAGCTGCTCACCCGCTTCCGCGTCGACCAGGGCCAGGACGCGGGGCTCATCATCAACGATCTCGACGTCGATCGGGCGCGCATCGACGACGAGGACCGCCAGGTGTTGGTCGCTGCCCGCGAGCTCGACCTGGCGAGCATCGCCAACCGCAGCTGGCAGGGTCAGCACCTCATCAGCACCCGCGGCTGCGGCCTCGTGCAGGCGTCGTCGAGCCAGGTGGTCGCCAACGACCGGCCCGACTACCGCCGCGTCGAGCTCGAGCGGCCCGAGCTGTACTTCAGCCCACGCCTCGACGGGTGGGCGATCACGAACACCGATCAGGTCGAGCGTGGCTGCGAGGACGAAGTGCGCACGTCGGGTGCCGCAGTCGGGGAGTACACGGGCGACACCGGCGTCAGGATGTCGTCGTTCGCCCGGCGAGCTGCGTTCGCGCTGGCGTTCCTCGACTACAACGTGCTCGGCTCGCAGGCGATCAACGACGACTCGCAGATGCTGTGGGTGCGTGACGTGCGCGAGCGGGCGCGCAAGCTGGCGCCGTTCCTGTCCTTCGACGGCGACCCGTACCCCGTCGCCTACGACGGTCGCGTCGTATGGATCAACGACGCCTACACGTCGACGTCCGCCTACCCGTACTCGCAGCGCGTGGGTGACGCCCAGCTCGGCAACGAGTCCGGCATCTCGCCGTCGGACAACTACGTGCGCAACTCCGTGAAGGTCGTCGTCGACGGCTACGACGGCTCGGTCACGTTCTACGTCGTCGATCCCGACGATCCGATCATCCAGGCCTGGCAGTCGGCGTTCCCCGACCTGCTCTCGAACGATCTCGAGGTTCCCGACGAGCTGCGGCAGCACTTCCGTTACCCCGAGGATCTCTTCCGCGTGCAGACCGAGCTGTACTCGAAGTACCGACTTGGTGCGGCTGACTTCTTCGACCGCGAGGATGCCTGGTCGGTCGCACAGGCGCCGTCAGTGACTCCTCGCGGCGGGGGCACAACGCCGACGGAAGGCGTGACCGAGACAGAGCCGGGTGCCGAGGGCGCCACTGCCGCAGCGAGCGACTTCGCAACGGAGTCGGGTTCGACCCGGTTCACGCCGTACTACACGTACTTCGAGAACGAGGGTGGCGAGCAGGAGTTCGTGCTGATGCGGCCGTTCGTGCCGTTCTCGTCCGACGATCAACGCACCGAGCTGCAGTCGTTCATGACGGCCTCCAACGATCCCGATCGCTACGGAGACCTCACGGTGTACCCGGTGGAGCGGAGTGACGGTGGGCTCCCAGACGGTCCACTCGCCGTCGCCGGACGGATCGAGTCGGAGGACGCGATCAGCCAGCAGATCACGCTGTTGAACGGCGCCGCCGGAGGATCGCAGGTGCGCTACGGCGACCTGCAGATCGTGCCGGTCGCTGACGGG
>JALZNU010000460.1 GCA_030857495.1 Actinomycetota bacterium
GTTCGGATCCCAGCCGTTGTACTCCTCGACCACCAGCTCGCCGCCCTGCACGGCGACGACGGCGTCGATCGTGTCGCCCTCGACCTGCGGCTTCGTGAAGGCCCGACGGACGATGCGATCAACGTCGCCGCGCAACGGTCGTTCGAGCTCGCCTCTCACCCAGCGCCGGGTGGGCCACGGCACGTCGTCGGGTTGGGCCGGGTACTCCACGGGCACGAACGTCAGGCCTGCGTCGTCGATTGCGTCGAGCCGCTGCGCCGGGACCTCGAACAGTGACTCCGCCGGCGCGGTGGTGGGTGGTGCGGTCGTGGGTGGTGCAGTTGTGGATGGCGTGGTGGTCGGCGCCGCTTCTGTTGGGCTCACCGTCGCTGGCGTGCCGACGGAGGTCGATTCGGTCGACGGTGTCGGGTCAGAGCCCGGCGTGTCCTGGTCCTCGTCGTCGGAGCACGCCACGGTGACAACAAGTGCACCCACGAGTGCCGCTGCACCGATCCGGCGCCGCCCTTCGATCCAACGTTTCATCATCATCGAGGATGTCACACGCCGACGAGAATGAGGCGATGGAAGGTTCACGTCCCACCGAGCGCGTCGCCGTCGTGACAGGGGGTTCGGGCGGCATCGGCGGCGCGATCGCCGAGCTGCTCGTCGCGCGTGGGATGAGCGTGGCGATCTGGGACCTCGCCCCACCGGCGGCGAGCGACGGCGGCTTGCTCGCCGTCGCGGTCGACGTCACCGACCGCGACAGCGTCGAAGCGGCCCATCGTCAGACCGAGGCGGCGCTCGGGCCGGTCGACGTGCTGGTCAACAACGCCGGCATCGACATCATCGCCCCGTTCCTCGACTCGACCGAGGACGAGTGGCGGCGAACGATCGAGGTCAACCTGATCGGTACCGTCCGCTGCTGCCACGTCGTCGTGCCACGGATGGTGGAGCGTGAACGAGGATCGATCGTCAACATCGCCTCCGACGCGGGGCGCGTCGGATCCTCTGGCGAGGTCGTCTACTCGGGCACGAAGGGCGGCGTGATCGCGTTCACCAAGGCGCTCGCTCGCGAGGTCGCTCGTGCCGGCGTGCGCGCCAACTGCGTCTGCCCTGGTCCGACGGACACGCCGCTGCTGGCACAGGTCGCCGACCACAACCCACGCCTCGTCGACGCGCTGTCGAGGGCGATCCCGATGCGCCGCATCGGCCAGCCGGCCGACGTCGCCCCAGCTGTCGCCTTCCTCGCATCCGACGACGCCGGGTACATCACCGGTCAGACCTTGTCGGTGAGCGGTGGCCTCACGATGGCCTAGGCGAGGACGGACTCCAGGAGTTGGCGGACGATGCGGAGCTGGGCTCGCATGTGGCGGCTGTCGCCGGTCGAGCGGCAGAGGATGAACGCTCCCTCGAACGTCACGAACAGGTGGTCGGCAAGGTCGTCGGCGTCGATCTCGGGGTTTCCCCGGGCCCCCAGGACCGTGCGCAGGATCGGGGCGAGGCCGTCACGCCAGGCCACGATCGCCTCGACGATCTGCTCGGACGTGCCGGCGGCGGCGAGCTGGCGCTCGGTCAGGATCGAGACGTACAGGCAGCTCGACTGCGCGCCCATCAGCTCATCGGCCGTGTCCTCGAACACGCGCACGAAGGCGACCGCCTGCTCGACGGGATCGTCACTGGCCGCCGTCACCGTCGCCAGCGCGCTGTGCAGGTGGGCCACATCGGCGGCGGCGTAGCGCTCGACCAGCGCGCGCGCCAGCTCCTCCTTCGTGGCGAAGTGGTGGAAAAAGGCGCCCTTGGAGCTCGACGACTCGTCGATCACCGAATCGACCGAGGTCGCCGAGAAGCCGTTCTCGATCACCAACCGCTCGGCGGCGTCGAGGATCCGCTCGCGCGTCGCAGTTCCGTCCCGTGGCATACCCCCCTTGTATCAGACCAGACAGTCTGTTACAACAGACCGGTCAGTCTGTTTCACGGAAAGGGCGAACCATGACCACACCGGACAACTTCACGACCACCGCCGCTACCTCGGCCCGCTACCGCGCTGAGCTGCCGCAGCTGCACGGCCGGCCGATGGCTGCCGACGGCGGGCTCGAGACCGATCTCATCTTCCACCACGACGTCGACCTGCCGTCGTTCGCCTCGTTTCCGCTGCTCGACGACGAACG
>JALZNU010000461.1 GCA_030857495.1 Actinomycetota bacterium
CTGCCTGAAATACGGCTTCACCACCAACCACGTCGTCGGTGCGGAGCTGGTCGCCCCCGACGGCGAGGTCGTACAGCTCGGCGGGGTGGCCCCGGATGCGCCCGGCTACGACCTGCTCGGTGCGGTAATCGGCTCCGAGGGAACCCTCGGCATCGTCACCGCCGTGACCGTGAAGCTCGTCAGGCTTCCAGAGGAGGTGCGCACCCTCCTGGTGGGCTTCGAGACGACCGACCAGGCCGGAGCCGCGACGTCAGCCATCATCGCGGCGGGCATCGTTCCCGCCGCGATCGAGATGATGGACGCCCTCGCCATCGAGGCTGCCGAGGCGGCGGTGCACTGCAACTACCCTGCCGGTGCCGGTGCGGTGCTGGTGATCGAGCTGGACGGCGCCGCCGTCGAGGTCGCGGGCGAGTTCACCGAGGTCGAGCGCCTCTGCAACGAGCACGGCGCATTCGAGCTGCGTGTGGCGCGCGACCCCGTGGACCGCGCCCTCATCTGGAAGGGTCGCAAGTCCGCGTTCGCGGCCGTCGGCCGGATCAGCCCCGACTACATCGTCCAGGACGGCGTCATCCCGCGGACCGCGCTGCCCGAGGTGCTCAAGGCGATCGCCGACCTGTCGACCGAGTCAGGCGTACGGGTCGCGAACGTGTTCCACGCCGGAGACGGCAACCTGCACCCGCTGGTGCTCTTCGACGACGCGATCGAGGGTGCCGGCGAGGCCGCCGAAAAGGTCAGCGGCGCGATTCTCGACCTGTGCATCGGCCACGGCGGGTCGATCACCGGTGAGCACGGCGTCGGTATCGACAAGGCGGCGTACATGCCGCGGATGTACACCGACGACGACCTCGACACCATGCAGCTCGTCCGGTGCGCCTTCGATCCCGCCGGCATCTCCAACCCCGGCAAGGTGTTCCCGACACCGCGGTTGTGCGGTGAGGTGCCCGGCCGGCACAAGGGCGCCCATCGGTTGCAGGAAGCCGGACTGGCGGAGGTCTTCTGATGTCGACCACCACCATCGTCGACGGTACGGCGCACGCGGCGATCGCCTCGGCATGCCAGGACGTGCGCGACGCGGTCGAGGGCGACCACGTCGACGGCGTACCCGCGGCGGTCGTCGCCCGACCTACCTCGACCGAACAGGTGTCGGAGGTGCTGCGGGCTACCGACGCGCACGGTCTCACCGTCGTCGCGACCGGACGCCGGACCAAGCTGACCTGGGGTCGCCCGCCGACGAGCGCCGACGTGCTGCTCGACCTCAGCGGTCTCGACCAGGTGCTCGAGCACGCGGCCGGAGACCTCATCGTGGTCACGCAGGCCGGCGCCCGGCTGTCGGACGTACAGGAAACGGTCTCGACGTCACGGCAGCTGCTCGCCGTCGACGAGACCGTGCCTGGTTCGAGCATCGGCGGCACCCTGGCCGCCGCGACCAGCGGACCTGGCCGGGTTGCGGCAGGCACGATGCGCGACCTGCTGATCGGGCTGACCGTGGTCCGCGCCGACGGGGTGATCGCCAAGTCCGGCGGACGGGTTGTGAAGAATGTCGCCGGCTACGACGTCGGCAAGCTCGTGGCCGGGTCGTTCGGCACCCTCGCCATCATCACCGAGGCACTGTTCCGGCTGCATCCGCTGCCTGCGACGCGCCGTTGGGTCACCCTGCCGTTCGACGACGCGGCCGAGGCTCACCGCCTGACCCAGTCCGTGCTGCACGCACAGTGCGTGGCCGGGGCCGTCGAGGTCGACTGGCCGGCCGATAACCCCGGCACCCTCGGCATCCTGCTGGCCGGCAATGACGACGGCGTCGCCGGGCGTACGTCGACGGTGATGAGCCTGCTCGGGTCCGACGCTCACGAGGACGACGTGGCACCAGCCGGCTGGTCGACCTACCCGTGGGACCCGACCGCCACTGGAGACGACCGGTCCATCGCGCTGAAGCTCACGTTCGCCCTATCCGGGCTGGCCGACATTCTCGCGGCCGCGCGAAACACTGGCACGCCCGTCGCGTTGCGCGGGTCTGCCGGGGCCGGCGTCGTGTACGCCGCGATCCCCTCCGGCACCGACGTCGCCGAGGCCAGCGCGACCGTCGAGGCACTCCGGCCGGTGTGCATGCGACACGGCGGGAGCCTCGTCGTGCTCGACGCCCCCGCC
>JALZNU010000087.1:0-2180 GCA_030857495.1 Actinomycetota bacterium
TGCGCCCGAGGATGTTCGCCATCCTGTCGACGGCGTGGGTGGTCCCGGGCATCATCGGCCCGACGATCGCCGAACGAGTGTCGACCCTGGTCGGATGGCGATGGGTGTTCCTCGGGCTGCTGCCACTCGTCATCATCGCCGGCTGCGTCACCGCCCCGACGATGCTGCGCATCCGCGCTCCTGACACCGTGGCGCCGGCCGAGTCGACGCGCAGGCGCCTCACGGACGCCGTGTTGCTGTCAGCAGGCGCTGCCCTCTTCGTCGGCGCGCTCACGGCCGACGCAAGGCTCGTCGCACCGATGCTCGTCGTCGGCGTCTTTCTCAGCGTGAGTGCGTTCCGACGCCTGACGCCGCCGGGGACGATGCGAGCCGTGCCGCAGCTTCCCGCCATCATCGCCACGCGCGGGTTGCTCACGTTCGCCTTCTTCGGGGCGGACACCTTCGTGCCGCACGCGCTGACGGATGCCCGCCTGACCAGCACGGCGTCGGGCAGCATCGCCGTGACGACGTCGACGCTCGGTTGGACGACGGCGTCATGGATCCAGGAACGGTTCGTCTCCCGCGTCGGCGGCAGGATGCTGATCCGTACCGGCTTCGCCCTGCTCGCGCTCGGCATTGCCGGGGTGGCACTCACGGCGGCGTTCGCAGACGTGCCCGTGTGGGTCATCCACGTCTCGTGGGGCATCGGCGGGCTCGGGATGGGCCTTTCGTACTCGGTGCATTCGCAGCTCACGCTGGCGCTGTCGCCGGAGTCACGACTCGGGTGGCACACCGCAGCACTGCAGCTCTCCGACAACCTTGGGATCGCCCTCGGTGCTGGCCTGACGGGCGCCGCCGTCACGTTCACCGATGGCCGCGACCTGGCGACCGGTTCGGGCGTCGCACTGTCGCTGCTGATCCCGGCGTCGGTCGCCGTGGTCGGGCTCGTCGTCGCGGCTCGGCGCCGCTATCCCGACCGCTCCTCACCCGTTGCGCCTGTCGCGCATCATCCCGATGCCGACGCACTGATGTCACCCGGTTGAGCGGCGACGATGCAATGGCAACATGGCTGGCGATGAGCGACGTCCCGCCTCCGCCCGACCGCCTCTACACCGCCGACGACCTCTATGCCGGCTGGGACGCGGACGACCCGATGTCGACGATGCGCACGTTCGACTTCGCGACATACCGCACGGCCCGTGCCCAGGGCACGCGGACGCCGTCGACGCGTGAGGTGGCCGAGGCGAGAGCCGCCCACGACGTCTCGGTGACGTGGCTGCTCGACGAGGCGATCCGCGGCGCGCAGCCCGTCGCGATCATGGGCGGTCACGACCTCACCCGCAGCTCGAAGGAGTACGCGATGATCGCCGGGCTGTCGCACCGGCTGACGGGCAACGGGTTCACGATGCTGTCGGGCGGAGGTCCCGGTGCGATGGAAGCAACGCACCTCGGCGCCCGCTGCGCCGGCGGCGACCTCTCGCTCGACGACGCGCTGGCCGTGATGACGACAGGACCTGTCGACGCCATCGACGCCTTCCCGTTCCGACGCGCCGACGTGTTGTTCGACGCCACCGGCGACGTCGTGCCCTCCGAGATCGCCCGGCTCCACGCTTGGCAGGCACCGGCGTTCGACGTTGCCGCCCGCACGGCTGCGAACGCCGGTGCGAGCATCGGCATCCCCACCTGGCTCTACGGCCACGAGCCGCCGACCCCGATGGCGACCTCGCACGCCAAGTACTTCGAGAACTCCGTGCGTGAGGACGGCCTGCTCGCCGTCGCCACGGCAGGCGTCGTGTTCGCACCGGGTAAGGCCGGCACGCTGCAGGAGATCTTCCAGGACGCGGCACAGAACTACTACACGACCGTCGGCGACCGCTTCAGCCCCATGGTGTTCCTCGACATCGACGGCTACTGGTCGGCCGACTACCAAGTCCGCCCCGTCCTCGAACGCCTCTTCACCGACGACCAAGAACTCAACCTGTCTTGGGTCACCACCATCGAAGAAGCCGCCGAAGTGTTGACGACCCAAGCGCACAGGCACTGAGAGACCAGTCCAGGAGGGGGTGCGGCCACAGGCAGTGACGTGGACACGCGTGGCGAGGGAAGCGCCAGCGACGAGCCACACGCGGCGCGACGGCGAAGCGCAGCGGCGCCGGAGCCCGCCACTTACGCGTATGCCGCCTCGGCGTGCTGGCTGAGGT
>JALZNU010000087.1:2190-6566 GCA_030857495.1 Actinomycetota bacterium
CCCGACAGCAGCTGGGTGCGGCCGCAGGCCGCTCCAACCACCCGAGCGAGGCGCAGCCGAGCGAAGGGGAAACTCGACCGAGCGAGCGCAGCGAGCGAGGTCGAAACCACTTACGCGTATGCCGCCTCGGCGTGCTGGCTGAGGTCGAGGCCCTCGTCCTCAGCGGCACTGTCGACCCGGATGCCCATCGTCATGTCGAGCACCTTGGCGATGATGAAGCTGGCGACGAAGCTGTAGCCGAGCGTGACGGCGCTGGCGGCGATCTGGTCCCACAGCAGCGCTCCCTTACCGCCGACGAGGATGCCCTCGTTGACCACCACTGCATTGATCGCGTCGTCGGCGAAGAAGCCGAGCAGGATCGATCCGACGAGACCACCGACGAGGTGCACGGCGATGACGTCGAGGCTGTCGTCGAGGCGCAGCAGCGACTTCAGTCCGAGGGCGAGGTAGCACACCACACCGGCGAACGCGCCGATGTAGATCGGTGCCATCCCACCGACGAACCCGGCGCACGGCGTGATCGCCACGAGACCGGCGACGGCGCCGGAGGCGGCACCGAGCGTCGTGGCGTGACCGCTGCGGAGGCGCTCGGCGAGCAGCCAGCCGAGCATCGCCGCCGAGGCGGCAAGGAACGTGTTCATGATCGCGTTGGCCGCGACCGCGTCGGCGGCGAGCGCCGAGCCGGCGTTGAACCCCGCCCACCCGAACCACAGGATTCCGGTGCCGAGCATCGTCAGCGGGAGGTTGTGCGGCGGCATCGGCTCGGTGCCGTGGCCCTTGCGGGCACCGAGCACGATCACGACGGCGAGGGCAGCGGCGCCGGCGTTGATGTGCACGGCCGTTCCGCCGGCGAAGTCGAGCGCGCCCCACGAGGCGAGCTTGCCGCCGCCGAACACCCAGTGGGCGATAGGGCCGTAGACGAGGATCAGCCACAGGCTGATGAAGATCGCGTAGGCCGAGAACTTCATCCGGTCGGCAGTCGCCCCGGAGATCAGCGCCGGCGTGATGATCGCGAACGTCATCTGGTAAGCGGCGAAGAGCACGAACGGGATCGTCAGGAACCCAAGAAAGCCCTCGGGATCGGGCACCCCGACCGGCACGTCTTTCAGAAAGGCGTACTCGAAGCTGCCGAACCAGCCGGCGTCACCCGCGTCACCGAACGCGATCGAGAACACGACCACCGCCCACAGCACGGCGAGAATGCCCATTGCGAAGAAGTTCTGCATCAACATGCCGAGCACGTTCTTCGAGCGCACCATGCCGCCGTAGAAGAACGCCAGTCCCGGCGTCATGAACAGCACGAGTGCCGTCGAGATCAATACCCACGCGGTGTTGCCAGTGTCCAAGAGTCGCTCCTTCTCGCGCCGGGGGGCGTTGGACGACAGACTGGACACGCCGTGTTTCGGCAGTGTTACCTGACCTTGACGTCCCCATGAACCCTGGCGGAGTGCGCACGACGTCCCGGAAGTGCGAGCCAACGTTGCCGGTCAGCCTCCGGTGCGAACGCTCACCGCGGCCCGAGCGGCGACCTGTACGGGATCCCAGACGCTCGAGAACGGCGGCACGTAGGCGAGGTCGGTCATCATCAGCTCGTCCACCGACATCTGCGACCAGAGCGCCATCGCGATCGTGTCGATGCGCATCGCCGACCCCCTGCCACCGACGATCTGACCGCCGAGCAGCCGGCCCGTCTCCATCTCGAACGTCAGCCGGACGGTCATCGGTTCGTGGTCGGGCATGTAGCCGGCATGGGTGGTGGTGTCGACCGACACCGAGCGGGCATCGAGATTGCGGCACTCGCGCTCGGTCGCCCCCGACCGTGCGATCTCCAGATCGCCGAAGCGTGTGATCGCCGTGCGGACGACACCAGGGAACGTCGACGAGCCGCCGATGAGGTTGGCGCCGACGACGAGACCCTGCTTGTTGGCGTGCGTGCCGAGTGGCATGTACGTCCAGCGATCGAGCACCCGGTCGCGCACCTCGACGCAGTCACCCGCCGCCCACACCCCGTCGGCGACACGCATCGCGTCGTCGGGGAGCAGGCCGCCGTCGTCGCCGATTGTGAGACCGGCGTCCGCTGCGAGCGACGTCTCGGGCTCGACCCCGACGCCCAGCGTGACGATGTCGCACTCGATGGCGACGCCGTCGACCACGACGGCGCGGACCCAGCCGTCGTCGCCCACCTCGAACGCCTCCGCGACTGCACGGGTGCGCACCTCGATCCCGGCCGATTCCATCGCTTCGGAGATCCGTTCGCCCATCTCGGGGTCCATCGACGTCATCGGGTGGGCGCTCCTGCTGACGACGGTGACGTCGAGTCCTTGCGCCATGAGTGCCTCTGCCATCTCGATGCCGATGAACCCGGCTCCGACGACGACTGCCTTATTCGTGGGACGGTCGGCGCTCAACGCGTCGAGGACACGACGCCCGTCGGGCAGCGTCTGGATGCCGAACACGCCGTCGGCGTCGATGCCGGGCAGCGGAGGCCGGATCGGCCGCGCGCCAGTGGCGATCACGAGCTCCTCGAAGCCGATCGTGTCCTCCTCGTCCGTGCCGACGTCGCGCACGGTGACGCTGCGCTCGGCGAGGTCGATGGAAGTCGCCTCCGTCGCCATCCTCAGCGTGAGGCCGTTGGCCCTGTGCTGCTCGGGCGAGCGGGCGACTAGCTCGTCGTCGGCCGCCACCTCGCCGCCCACCCAGTACGGGATCCCGCACTGCGAGTACGACGTGTAGTCGCCGCGTTCGATCGCGATCACCTCGACGTCGTCGCCGCCTCGGCGCTTCGCCGTGCTCGCCGCGCTCATCCCTGCCGCATCACCGCCGATCACCACGATCCGTCTCGCCATGGGTCCGATCGTAGGAGTCGACCCTCGTTACGGTGGCACGATGGAATCTTCGGGTCGCTGTGACGACCGTTTCGCCGGCGTCCAATCGGCGTTCGAGGCCAACTTCGAAGCCGGCACCGAGCACGGCGCCTCCCTCGCCGTGACCCTCGGCGGCGAGCTGGTCGTCGACCTGTGGGCCGGCGACGCAACCGGCGACGACGGCGCCGATCGCCCGTGGGATCGCGACACAATCGTCAACGTCTGGTCGACGACGAAGACGATGACCGCCATCTGTTGCCTGATGCTCGCCGATCGCGGCGAGCTCGATCTCGACGCCCCCGTCGCCGACGTGTGGCCGGAGTTCGCCGCCGGCGACAAGTCGTCGGTGACGACGAACCACCTGCTCAGCCATTCCGCCGGTCTCCCGGGCTGGTCGGAACCGATGACCCAGGACGACCTCTACGACTGGGACAAGGCAACTGCGCTGCTCGCCGCGCAGTCGCCGTGGTGGGAGCCGGGGGCGGCGTCGGGCTATCACGCCATCACCCAGGGCTACCTGCTCGGTGAAGTGGTGCGCAGGGTCAGCGGGCTCTCGGTCGGGACGTTCTTCGCCGAGGAAGTGGCGTCACCGCTCGGTGCCGACTTCCACATCGGCACGAGTGAAGAGCACGACCATCGCGCCGGGCACGTGATCCCGCCCGAGCCCGACGCCGCGGCGTTCGGCAATGCCAACGAGATCACCATCCGCGCCCTGTCGAACCCGCCGATGGACGCCAGCGCCGCCAACACGATGCCGTGGCGACGCGCCGAGATCCCGGCTGCGGGCGGGTTCGGCAACGCACGTGCCGTCGCCACCGTGCACGCCGCGATCGCGTGTGGCGGCACCGTGGACGGCGTCACGCTCATGTCGCCCGAGGGTTGCGAGCGCATCTTCGACGAACAAATCCACGGCCAGGACCTCATCCTCCCCGCCGTGCTGCGGCTCGGCTCGGGGTTCGGTCTCGTGAGCGAGGCGATCCCGGTGGGTCCCAACCCGCGCACGTGCTTCTGGGGTGGCTGGGGAGGCTCGCTGGCCGTGATCGACCTCGACGCCCGGATGAGCTTCGCCTACGTGATGGACAAGATGTCGGGCGGCACGATGGGCGACCTACGTGCGGCTGGACCGTTGATGGCGGCACACGCCGCCGTCGCCACGCCCGTCTGACGCCGAGCCGGTGCTACGTCGGCAGGCCGAGTTGGGCGGCGCACGACGGCCAGGCGCCGTAGCCGCCCGACTGGTCGCGCAGCATCGTTGCGAGGCGGATCTGCTCTTCCTTCGAGTTCTCGTTGGGCAGCCCGCTCCCACCGAGACCACTCCACGTCGATTCCGCGAACTGCAGCCCGCCGTAGTAGCCGTTGCCGGTGTTGATCGACCAGTCGCCACCTGACTCGCACTGGGCCAGCGAGTCCCACACGGGATCGCCGGCCGGTGCCGGTGCCGGTGGCGGCGGCGGGGGTGGCGGCGGGGGCGGCGGCGGTGCAGCGGTGGTGGGTGGTGGCGGAGGAGGAGGC
>JALZNU010000462.1 GCA_030857495.1 Actinomycetota bacterium
CTGGTGCAACTGCGACATCGCCCGAGCCGTCATGGCGGCATCGTACCGTTCGGTCACAGGCGCTCGGTCGTACGATTGGCCCCGATGACGTTCCCAGATCGGCGACCCCGCAGATTGCGCCGCACGCCGGCACTGCGCCAGCTCGTGGCCGAGACACACGTGACCACCGACGACATGATCGCCCCGCTCTTCGTCCGCGAGGGCATCGACGAGCCGCAGCCGATCGCGTCGCTCCCCGGTGTCGTCCAGCACACCCGTGAGAGCCTGCGCAAGGAGGTCGCCGAGCTGGCAGGGCTCGGCGTCAGGGCCGTCGTGCTGTTCGGTGTCCCGGCGCACAAGGACGAGGTGGGGACGGGTGCATTCGCCGCCGACGGCATCGTCCAGGTCGCGCTTGCAGACCTGCGCCACGAGGTCGGTGACGACGTGGTGCTCATCGCCGACCTGTGCGTCGACGAGTACACGTCGCACGGCCACTGCGGCGTGCTCGACGACGAGGGCCGCGTCGACAACGACGCGACGCTCGAGGTCTACGCGCGGGCTGCCGTCGCGCAAGCCGACGCGGGTGCGACGATCGTCGCGCCGAGCGGGATGATGGACGGCCAGGTCGGGCACATCCGTTCGGCGCTCGACTCGGCGGGCCACACCGAAATTGCGATCCTCGCCTATGCGGTGAAGTATGCGAGTGCCCTCTACGGGCCGTTCCGTGACGCGGTCGACGTGCAGATCGCCGACGGCGGCGACCGTCGCGGCTACCAGCAGGACCCGCGCAATGCGCGCGAGGCGCTCGTCGAGGTCGGCGAGGACATCGACCAGGGCGCCGACATCGTGATGGTCAAGCCGGCTGTCGCCTACCTCGACGTCATCGCCGACGTACGGGCGAGCGTCGACGTACCTGTTGCCGCATACCACGTCAGCGGTGAGTACGCGATGTTGCAGGCGGCGGCCGCCAACGGATGGATCGACCACGATGCCGTTGCGCTCGAGCTGCTCACGTCGATCAAGCGGGCGGGCGCCGATCTCGTGCTCACGTACCTCGCTCGCTGGTTCGCCGAGCAGGCGCGAACGTGATCCCCGACACGGGCTCGCGTGCGATCCCGTTCTGCCGGGACGAGTGCGCCGCCGCCGGATGCGTGCCCACCGTCTGCACGGGGGCGGCATTCACGTCGAACGACGAGGTGTTCGAACGCAGCCAGCTCGCGATCCCCGGCGGCGTCAACTCGTCGATCCGCGCCTATCGCTCGGTCGGCGGCACGCCGCGGGTGATCGCTCGTGCCGAAGGCCCGTACGTGTGGGACGTCGAGGGCCGGCGCTACATCGACCTCGTGCAGAGCTACGGCGCGGTCATCCTCGGACACGCCCACCCGGCGGTCACCGCGGCGGTCAGAGCGGCAGCGGCCGACGGCACCTCGTTCGGTGCTCCGACCCCGCGGGAGATGAAGCTCGCCGAGGCGATCGTCGAGCGGGTGCGCAGCGTGGAGCGGGTGCGGCTGATGAACTCGGGCACCGAGGCGACGAGTGCTGCCGTCCGCCTCGCTCGCGGGTTCACGGGCCGCGACCGCATCGTCACGTTCGCCGGCAACTTCCACGGCGCGACGGACGCGCTGCTGGCGGCCGGCGGCAGTGGTGTGGCGACGCTCGGGCTGCCCGGCACCGCTGGCGTGCCGGCGAGCGCCGTGGCGCAGACGATGGTCGTGCCGTACAACCGGGTTCCCCGGCTCGACGACTCGGTCGCAGCGGTGATCGTCGAGCCCGTCGCTGCCAACATGGGCGTCGTCGTGCCGATGGCCGGCTTCCTGCAGGGTTTGCGCGACGAGTGCGATCGAGTCGGCGCGCTCCTCGTGTTCGACGAGGTGATCACCGGGTTCCGCCTCGACGCCGGCGGTGCGCAGGCGAAGTTCGACATCGACGCCGACCTCACGACGTACGGCAAGGTCATCGGCGGTGGGCTGCCGGTCGGCGCGCTCGGCGGCCGCGCCGACATCATGGATTCGCTCTCGCCGCTCGGACCCGTGTTCCACTCCGGGACGCTGTCGGGTAACCCGCTGACGACGGCGGCGGGGCTTGCCGTGCTCGACCTGCTCGACGACGACCTCGTGATGGAGTTGTCGGCTCGTGCCCGACGAGTGGCCGCGCTGTTGCGTGA
>JALZNU010000463.1 GCA_030857495.1 Actinomycetota bacterium
CCGAGCCGGACCCGATGACTGCGCCGACGAGCGGCGCAACGTGGCGGGCGAGCTCGACGTAGGCGGGAAACCGCTGCCAGTTGCAGAAGTCCTCGACGAACCGGCCGGGATCGTCGCCGCCGCTCGCCACCAGGGCCAGCTCGCTCGGGTCGGCCAGGTTCGCCTCGACGTCGCGCTCGACGCGCGACAGCAGCTCGGGCGGTGCAATATCACGCAGCACGACGGCACCGTCGCGCGCGAACGACGCCGAAAGCTCGGCCGTGGTCGTCATGAGCCGATGCTAGGACTACCCCATGGCCGACGTACGAGGGACCGAGCGCTGCCGTCGGAGGTCACGTACGGGTGTGGACCGACACGGCGTAGCCGTCATCGGGGTGCCACGGGTCCCGCGACCACGTCGACCAGCGGTTGCGCAGCGTGAGCCCGACGTCGGCGCACCACTCGTCGTACTCCTCGATCGTGAACGGGGGCGCCGGCAGCGGGAGGTGCGCCGCATCGAGTCCGAAGCCGGCGACGAGCAGACCACCGTCGCCGAGCCGCGCGGCGAGACGGGCGACCACGGCCGCCTCGTCACCGGCCGCGACGAGTGGGATGACGTTGCCGGCGGCAACGATCAGATCGAACGTCTCGTCGAGATCGAACCGAGCGAGGTCCGACTCGATCCAGCGCACGTCCGAGCTCGCCTGCCGGGCGACATCGAGCATCTCGGCATCCACGTCGACGCCGACGCATTCGTAGCCGCGACGGGCGAGCTCGATCGCGACGCGCCCCGTGCCACATCCGGCGTCGAGCACGGTGGCCGGTGCATCCACGAGCGCAGCGCAGCACGACGCCTCGCCGTGCGGGTCCTGACCACTCGCGGCGAGACGTTTGAACCGGGCGGCGTAGTCGCGCGCTCCTGGCCGATCGTCGACATCGTCCCAGCGGCTCATCAGACCACGCTATGCAGGAACATGTTCCTACGTCAGCGATCTCCGCCTGCGTCGCGTGTTTTCGCTGACCCAGGCAGCTGGAGCCGTGACGGCCGGGATGGCCCCGTCCCTCGGTGGGTCCTCCACTAGCGTCGCGCTCGACATGGGACTCTTCCGCCGTCCTCGCAACGACCCCGCAGAGCTGGCGCAGATCAAAGAGCAGCTCCGGTTCATGCGTGAGCACTGGGATGCCGCAGCGCAGCGACGCGATGAGGACGCCCAACGCCTCGCCACTGTCGAAGCCGCCAACACCGACCTCGCGTCGGTGACCGAGCGTCTCGCCCGGCTCGACGATCGCATCACATCAGTCTCGACCGAACTCGCCAACCAGGTGAACGAGCTCGGCAACGAGATCGAACGGCTCGGCGGCAACGCCCCCGACGTGGCCTCCGACGAGGTGCGGATCGACGAGATCCGCACCGGTCAGGAGCGGCTCGCCAACGAGCAGGCGCGCTATCAGATCGCGTTCCGAGAAGACCTCGCCCGCCTCGCCGAGCAGTTGCGTAGGGCGTCGCCACCGCGCTGAGGGCCTTGCCCGGCCGGTCGGTTCGGCCCGGTCGGTCCAGCCCGGGCGGTTCAGCCGCCCGTCGGCACCGTGGAGTCGGTCGAGCCCTCTGTCGAGCCCGCCGTCGTGCCGGTCGAGACAGTCGTCGTCACAGTCGGCGAGGACGTGGACGTGCCGAGGCGGTCGCGGGCGGCGTCGATGAGTGCGCCGGCCTGCTGCACCAAGCGTTGGTACTCGCCGAGATCACCCTCCTCGCGCAGCACCTCCTCGGCCTGAGCGAGCAGGTCGTCGGCCTGTTCGAGCAGAACCTCCGGTGACGCGTCGGGGTCGACGGTCGACGGTGTCTCGGTCGTCGGGCTCGTCGGACCGGTGTCGGACGGATCGGTGGACGTCGGCACCGTCGGGTCCGGTGGGTCTGTCGGGTCGGGCACTTCGGTACCAGGGTCGGGATTCGCCTCGGGGTCCGACGGCTCGGCGACGCGGTCGCCGATGTCGGCGTCGAAACCGGGGAACAGCAGGGCAAGCGCTTCCTCGAGCGACTCCCCGAATGCGCTCCGGCCGTTGTGGCTGACGAGGACGTAGCGGAACTCCGACACCGAGCGCACCTGCTGTGACGCCAGTGTCGTCGAGACGTACAGCGGACGCACCCACAGCAGCCCGTCAGCGA
>JALZNU010000464.1 GCA_030857495.1 Actinomycetota bacterium
CCTCCCGTCATCACTGTCATGGGTCACGTCGACCACGGCAAGACGACGCTGCTCGATCGCGTCCGCTCGGCCAACGTCGTCAGCGGCGAGGCCGGTGGCATCACCCAGCACATCGGCGCCTACCAGGTCGATCGCGACGGCCAGGAGATCACGTTCATCGACACGCCGGGCCACGCTGCCTTCACGCAGATGCGCGCCCGGGGCGCCGAGGCGACCGACATCGTCGTCCTCGTCGTCGCCGCCGACGACGGCGTGATGCCCCAGACGATCGAGGCCATCAACCACGCACGATCGGCAGACGTGCCCATCGTCGTCGCGGTCAACAAGATGGACCGCGACAACGCAGATCCCCAGCGCGTGCTCACCGAGCTCGCCGCACAGCAACTCGTCCCCGAGTCGTGGGGCGGCGACACCATCGTCGTCGAGATGTCGGCCGTCAACGGCGAAGGCGTCGACGACCTGCTCGACCAGCTGCTCGTCGTCGCAGAGCTCGAAGAGCTCACGGCCAACCCGAGCGGCCGGGCAAAGGGCATCGTGCTCGAGGCGAACCTCGACGTCGGCCGCGGCCCCGTCGCCACCGTGCTCGTCGACAAGGGCGAGCTCCACCCCGGAGATCCCATCGTCGCCGGGGCGGCGTGGGGTCGGGTGCGAGCGATGTTCGACTCCAACGGCGACCCCGTCAAAGTCGCAGGTCCTTCGACGCCGGTGCAGGTGCTCGGCCTCCAGTCGGTTCCCCACGCCGGCGACGAGTTCCGTGTCGCCCCCGACGAGAAGGTCGCCCGCGCTGTCGGCGAATCACGCGAGTTCCGCCTCCGCCAGCGCAACCAGCGCGGCGACGCGAGAGTGAAGACGGGCGTGAAGCTCGAGGACATCTTCAACCAGATCCAGGCCGGCGAACGGGCCGCACTCAACCTCATCCTCAAGGCCGATGTGCAGGGTTCGCTCGAGGCCCTGACCGAAAGCCTCCGCAAGCTCGAGCGTGACGAGGTCGAGCTGACGTTCGTGCACCGCGCCGTCGGTGGCATCACGGAGAACGACATCTCGCTCGCCGCCACGACCAACGCCACGATCCTCGGCTTCAACGTTCGCCCCGACCGCAAGGCGCGGACGCTGGCCGAGTCCGAGAACGTCGAGATCCGCACCTACGAGGTCATCTATAAGCTGCTCGAGGACATCGAGCAGGCGATGCTCGGCATGCTCGCTCCCGAATTCGAAGAGGTCGTCACGGGCGAAGCCGAGGTGCGCGAGATCTTCCGGGTGCCGCGCATCGGTGCCATCGCCGGTTGCTACGTCCGCTCCGGCGTCATCACGAGAGGTTCGAAGGTTCGCTTCCTACGTGACGGGACGATCATCTGGAAGGGCGCGATCAACTCGCTGCGACGCTTCAAGGAGGACGCTCGCGAGGTGCGCGAGGGGTTCGAGTGCGGCATCGGTCTGTCCGACTTCCAGGACCTCAAGCCGGGCGACCTCATCGAGACGTACGACGAGCAGGAGATCGCCCGCACCTGAGCGGGCGGAACCCTGAGCGATGGCACAGCGGCGGCGTTCCGGGCGTGACGGGCACACGCGGTCTGCGGCGCGCACCATCGAGACGTTGCGCGAGATCATCGCGGAAGAGCTGGTACGCATCGACGACGAGCGCCTCACGTTCGTCACGGTCACCACGATCGACGTCGACGCCGAGCTCAACCGCGGGGTCGTGTTCTTCGACTCGCTCGACGGGCCCGAGCGCGACGACGAGATCGTCGCCGCGTTGGACGAGCTGCGACCACGGCTGCAGAGCGCCATCGCCCGCCAGATCCGTGCTCGCAAGACCCCGGTGCTGGTGTTTCGCCCCGACGAGGTGCTCCGCTCGGCTGAGCGGATCGATGACATCCTGCGCGCCGACGGCGACGACGAGACCTGAGTGGCGAGACGCCGGCCGCCGACCGTCCACGGGGTCTGCGTCGTCGACAAGCCAGCGGGTGTGACGAGCCACGACGTCGTCGCCATGCTGCGCCGGCGCTTCGACGAGCGACGTGTCGGGCACGCCGGGACGCTCGATCCCGACGCCACCGGCGTGCTCGTCGCCGGCGTCGGCGACGCGACGCGGCTGTTGCGGTTCGTCAGCGAGTCACGCAAGCGCTACACGGG
>JALZNU010000465.1 GCA_030857495.1 Actinomycetota bacterium
CGCCGGAGGTTGGTGATCTCGATGACACGCTCGCGCGGTGTCGGCGGGTCGTCGCCGCAGCTGCGGACGGCGGCGCTCATCGTCCCGAGTCCGAGGACGGCGGTCATGCCGTAGGCGCCGACATTGCACGTGCATGCACGCCACCAGGTACGTGTGGCTGGGCGGGTGGGAGGTGTTCGGAAGGCGGTGTTCACGTGGGAGGGGTCCTCGCTCCGCCGCCGGATGGAATGGGTCTCGCCGGCCAGCGTACCGGGGATGCCCACTGCGCCCGGCACCGCAGTAGGGTCCGGCCACCCGGCGCCCTCCCGTGACCAGGAATCCCGACACGATGACCCGCTGCTCTCGATCTCGACACGGTCTGATCGCGCTCGTCGGCGTGATCGCGCTGGAGGGCGCCTGTGCGGACGACGAAGCGAGCGGAGACGCGTCGATGTCACCGGTCGGTTCGGCGCGCACGGTGCCGGCCGAGGTCTCGATGCCAGAGCTCACCGATCCGGTCGGTGTCGTGGACGACATCGTGATCGAGGAGTGTCAGCTCGAGCAGGGCGCCGTTCGTGCCGCGGGTACGGCCGTCAACTCGGGCGACGCCGAGAGCGACATCGCGATCACGATCATCTGGATGTTGAACAACTCCGACGAGCCGATCTCGCGCGCCTCGACCATGCTCGAAGACGTCCACGCCGGTGACGAGGTGGAGTGGTCGGTGGAGACCGAGATCGAGCGTCCCGCCGAGCGGTGCGTCATCAACGCCCGTCGCGGCACCAGCTGACCGGACGACGCCGTCAGCGTCGGAGTGGACGCTGTTCGCCGGCGGCGATGCGAGTGCCCTTGCGCACCGTCATCGCGTTGCCGACGACGGCGATCCCGCCGCGAGCGCCGCCGACGTCGCAGTCGCGCCCGATGGTGACGCCGGCGTCGACGACGGTGCGTCGCACCGTCGCTCCGGAGCGGACGACGGCACCGGGCAGCAGCACCGAGCGGTCGACGTGCGCGCCGCGCTCGATCGTGACGCCCGCCGACAGGACGCTGCGCGTGACCTTGCCGGCGATGTCGCAGCCACCGGCGACAAGGCTCGACGTCACCGCCGCCGAGGAACGCAGCCGAGCGGTCCGGTACCGCTGACCCGCCGACAGCATCGGCCACCGCTCGTCGTCGAAGTCGAACGGTGGTTGCTCGGTGACGAGGTCCATGTGTGCCGACCAGTACGAGTCGATCGTGCCGACGTCCCGCCAGAAGCCGTCGAACCGATGTGCGCGAGCCTCGCCATCGTCGACGAACGACGGCACGAGCTCGTCCTGCAGATTCTCCAGGTCGACGTCGGTGTCGTCGTCACCGCCCGACGACTCGGCGAAGGCGTCGAGCCGGTCGAGCGTTCGCGTCGGGTCGAACACGAAGATCTCGTTCGACACCAGCGTCGACGACGGGTCGTCGGGCTTGTACTCGAAGGACGTGACCGTGCCGGCGCCGTCCACTTCGACGACAGCGAGGCGCGAGGCCTCCGACTGCTCTGCCACCTCGGTCGTCACCATCGTCATCGCCGCGCCCGACTCCAGGTGTCCGGCGACGACCTCGTGGTAGTCGAGGCGGTAGATCGCGTCTGCGCTCATCACGAGCAACGCCTCCGGTTCGAACTCGCGCACGAGCGTCGCCAGCTTCCACAGCGCGTCGGCGGTGCCCGTGAACGGACCCGACCGGGCGTTGCCCTGGCTCGGCGGCAAGGTGCGCAGCCCGCCGGTGGAGCGGTCGAGGTCCCACGGGCGCCCGTTGCCGAGCGCATCCTCCAGCGACGCCGGCAGCTCCTGCTGCACGATCCACACGTCCCCGATGCCGCTGTGGGCGCAGTTGCTGAGCGTGATGTCGATCAGGCGGTAGCCGCCGCCGACGGGGATGACGGGCTTCGCACGACGTTCGGTGAGCAGGCCGAGCCGGCTGCCTGCGCCGCCGGCCATCACGACCGCGAGCGTCCTCGGGGGTGCCATCGGCGCATCCTGACACAGGCTGCGCATCCGCCGGCGGGACTCCGTTGGCGATTAGCGTGGCCGACGCTGTGTTCCTGAAGTCCCTGTCCCTGAAGGGGTTCAAGTCGTTCGCCGACCCGACCGTGATGCACCTCGAGCCGGGGGTGAGCGTCGT
>JALZNU010000466.1 GCA_030857495.1 Actinomycetota bacterium
CGAGGTCGTTGTTCTCCACGAGCGCGTCGACGCTGGCGACGTAGTCGCCGACCTGGGCGGCGAAGTGCGTGCTCGGGTGCGGCGAGCCGACGAGCTGGCTCGCTCGCTGCAGCAGCGCCAGCGTCGCGGGCGGTGAGGACAGCGAGTTGGCGTAGTTCGGCACCGCTGCCCACAGCGAGATGCACGGCACACCGGCGGTCTCGAGCGCCGTCGACAGGACACCGACGATGCCCGTCGGGCCCTCGTAGGTGGAGCGGTCGAGCGAGTAGCGCGAGCGCAGCTCCTCGTCGCCGCTCGTGATGAGCAGCTGCGGGGGACGGGTGTGGGGGACGTCGGCGAGCAGCGCCCCCATGGTGATCGCCATCGAGGCGCCGAACGTCGACGCGATGCCGACGATCTGCTCGGTGTACAGCCGCCATCGCAGTGACGGCTCGGGGCCGAGCACGATGATCACGTCGGTGCCGGGCAGCGACGCCGACCAGATCCCGGCGGTCGGCCAGATGACACGGCGGTGCTGTTCCTCGTCGATGCGCACGTGCGGGCGGATCGTGGCGAAGTCGGTGAACGGCTCGGGGTCGAGCTCGCCCATTGGCGTCGCCTCCCAGTAGTCGATCATCGCCTGGGCGCTCTGGGACGCGGCGTCACCGGCGTCATTCCAACCCGAGAAGGCACAGATGATGGTGGGCCGTGACAGCGGCGGGCGACTCAACCAGCGCACGAACTCCGGCGTCGCGTCGGGGGTGTCCATCTCGACTGCAACGCTATCGTCGGACGGATGAGCGAGCCCCGCGAGGTCGTTGTCGTCGAACCGTTGCGTATGGTCGATGACGACGTGGTCGAGGCGTTCGCGCGGCTCGTCCCGCAGCTGTCGTCGTCGTCACCGGCGCCCGACGAGGCGGAGCTGAAGGCCATCGTCACGAGTGATGGCACCGTGATCTTCGTCGCCCGGCTCGACGGCCGCATCGTCGGCAGTCTCACCTTCGTCACGTTCCGGATCCCGACTGGGATGAAGGCGTGGATCGAGGACGTCGTCGTCGACGAGTCGGTGCGCGGGCGCGGGGTCGGCGAGCTGCTCAACCGTGCGGCGCTCGACGAGGCGCGACGGCGCTCGATCGACAGCGTGAGCCTGACGAGTCGGCCGTCGCGAGACGCGGCCAACCGCCTGTACCAGCGCATCGGGTTCGAGCCCCGCGAGACCAATGTCTACCGCTACCGGCTGTGATGCCAAGGCGCGACCGGTCGTGAATCCTCACTGCTTGAGCAGGTCGGTGAGCACGGTCACGACCACGGCGAGGCTGAACGCCACGAGCGTCGCGACGGCAGCACCGATGACGATCGTCAGGCCCGAGCCGGCGACCAGCGCCCACAGCCGGCGCAACGGTCCGGCGCGGTGATACCCCTCGACGGGCACCTCACGGACCGCGATGGGCACTCGGCGTGGGCCGTCGGCGCGCAGCTTGTCGAGCCGCTCGTGATCGACGCGGCCCAATCTGGTCTGGGCTCTGGCAGTCTTGCGCCACCCGCTCGCGATCAACGCAACGACCGCGAGCCCGAGAATGATCGCAGCACGCACGGTGACCTCGTCGACTGACACGCAACCCCAGATTGTACAGCTCCCCACCCCGCGGAGTCGGTGGTGGTCGATCCCGCTCGCCGCGATCGGGTTGTCGGCGCTCACCGGTGTCGCCGTGGCCGGCTTCGTGCCGGCGAGCACGTTCGCCGAGAAGCCGTTGCCGGTGAACTTCGGTGGTGACGGCGTGACGCCGGAGGCGACGCCGTTCGCCCGCGTTCCTGCCGGGGCGGAGGCAGTCAACGACCGGGTGTCGTTCGGCGACGACCTGCCGGACTCTGCGACCCGCTACGAACCGGCGAACGACTTCTTCTTCGTCACGATCACCGAGCCGCCGCAGTCGGCGCTGTCGTGGTTCGTCGGTCGTGACGAGCTACCGATCGAGTTCCTGACGGACGTCGAGAAGTACGGCCTCTCCACCCCGAGCGAGCGACGCCAGGTTTCTCGCCAGATGATGGCGACGTCCGAGCAGGTGGCGCACTTCGTCGCCCTCGATCGCGCCGGCTACGAGGTCGAGCTGATTCCCGGTGAGGTTGTGGTGAGCGAGCTCGTGTGC
>JALZNU010000088.1 GCA_030857495.1 Actinomycetota bacterium
GAAGCCTGGACCGGACTCAACGCAGTGCCCGGTTAGCCTTCCGGCTCATGGCGGAACACGTCGGGTCGGGACGTCTCCGGCTGAGTGAGATCGCAGCGCTGCTCGGCGGCTCGGCGGCGCTCGCCGGCAGCTGGGTGGTCGTCGCTGCGAGCGGTGCCGTTCCGGAGTGGGAGGCAGATGCCTTCAAGCTCGTCAACGGTCTCCCCGACGTGCTCTGGCCGGTGGTGTGGGTGCCGATGCAGCTCGGCAGTATCGGCGGCTCGCTCGTCGTCGTAGCGTTGGTGGCGCTGGTGTCGCGCAATGTCCGCCTCACGGTTGCTGCCCTCGCCGCCGAGCAGGCCACGTTCTGGGGCGCGAAGGTCATCAAGCGACTCGTCGAGCGGGGGCGGCCCTCATCACTGCTCGCCGATGTCGACACTCGCGAGAACCTGCGTGGTCTCGGGTACCTCTCCGGCCACGCTGCGATCGCCGCAGCACTCGCCACCGTGCTGATTCCGTCGCTGCCGCGCCGCTGGCAGTGGGTGTCCGTCGCCGCCGCCTGCGTGGTCGCACTCGGCCGCGTGTATTCCGGCGCCCACCTGCCGCTCGACGTGATCGGCGGCGCCGGGTTCGGTGTGGCGTGCGGCATCCTCGCCCGCTCGGCGCTCGGCCTGGGCGGCGATGACGCGCCCCCGGTGCACCGGCCCTTCGCCGAACCGGCGACCGCGCGCTGAGCGCACGCTCGGAGGCGTCAGATCAGGTTGCGACGCTGCAGCAGCTCGAAGCCGAGCCAGCCGGGCAGGATCGGCAGCCAGAACGTGGTCAGTCGGTACGAGAGCACCGCCGCAACGGCGATGCCGGACGCCATCCCCACTGCGGTGAGCGCGGCGACGAGCGCCGCCTCCATCGCGCCGAGACCACCCGGCGTCGGGGCGGCAGCGGCAATGATCGACGATCCGAGGTAGACCGATGCGATCTCGGCGAACGAGAGCCCGCCGTCGAAGGCCACGACCGCACAGGCGAGGGCGACGATGTACGCCATCGTGGTCGTCGCCGAGCCAGCGAGCAGCACGACGAGCCGCCCCGGCGAGCGGGCGAGCTCGGCAACGCTGTCCCACGACTGACGCAGGAACGTCGCCACGTGACGCCCGATCGTCCGGCGCCCCCAACCGGTAGCAACGACGACACCGGCGAGCGCCAGCACGACGGCGATGACGACGAGCACCGTGCTACCGCCGGGGATGCTGAACGCGCCGTCGCCGCCCTGGCCCGCGATGGCGAAGAAGATCGCCATCAGCACGAGGTGCATGACGGTCCCAGCCGCGAGGTTCATGCCGGTCGCCGTCACCGCCTCGGCCGAGGGCACCCCGGCCTTCTGCATGAAGCGCACGTTGACGGCGAGACCACCGACCTTGGCGGGCGTCACCCTGTTGACGAACGACGACGCCACCTGGGCTTGCAGCAGCGCGCCGAACGGCAGCCGGTCGCGCACCGCCGCCGCCATCGCCGCTGCGCTGGCGACGTACGTGAACATCGACGCCACCAGCGAACCGGCGAGCCACCACCAGTTGGCGTCGTCGAGTGCTCGCAGGCTGTCGTCGACGTTGGCGAGCTGTGGCAGCAAGATGTAGAACGCGCCGGCGAGCGTGACGGTCAGGACGACCGTCCGTGGGCGTACGCGAGCGAGCCGCTCGAGTGGCACCGCCTCTGTTCCGGTGGCAGCCACCAGCTCGTCGCGCAGCTCTCCGAGCAGGCGCTTGCCGGCCTGCTTGCGCGTCGCCGACGACAGCGCCAGCGGCTGGACGAGCGGCGTCGCAGCGGCGAGCACCTCCGGGACCACGACGCGAGCCGCCGACTCGACGACGGGCGCCGCTCCGACGATGACGGCGAGCGACGTCGCCAGTTCGGCGACGTCGAGTGCCATCGAGCGCGTCGACGCCGAGGTCTCGCCGGCGCCGAAGTCGATCAGCACCGGGCGGTCATGCTCGACGAGCACGTTGGCGGCGCGCAACGATCGATGTGCCAACCCGGCGCCGTGCAGCAGTGCGATCTGGCCCCACACGTCGTCGAGCAGCCGTGGACTGATCGACTCGGCATCGAGCTCGTCGAGTCGCACCGATCCGACATCGTCGGTGACGAGCGCCACCGATCCGTCCGGGATCGCCGCCAGTGCCGAGACCGTCGCGCAGCGAACGCCCGCCCGAGCTGCGAGCAGCATCATCAGCGCCTCGTGCTCCACGTCCCGCCGCAGCGAGGGCGCAGCGAGACCGTCGCCCGGCCGGCGCAGCATGGCAGCTCGCACGAACCGGAAGAGGAGGTCGGCGTCCCTGCTGTCGTGGGCATACACCTTCACGTAGCACTGGGTTCCGTCGTCCGTCACCGCCCGGTAGCGCTGCGCGCGGCCGCCCACTGCGGACTCCAGTCGCATCGCCCGCACGGCGACGCCGGCGGCACGAACTGCCCTGGCGACCATCGCCGGGGTCGGCCTGCGGTTCGGCCGGCCGACGGCGATCAACACCGCCGCGCCAGCTGCGGCGCCGACCGTGCCGGCGAGCACGAGGTGCAGCGCTCCCTCCGTCCCTGCGAGCGCAACGACGAAGAAGGCGACGACGAGCGCCCGGCAGGCAGCGGTCCTCCATGCCGGGGCCAACCACGGTGAGCCGACGACGACGGCCGCTGCCCCAGCAGCGAGTGTTGGGAGCGACGGGAAGCCGAGCGGAAGTGCCCACACGTCGTCAGCGAGCGCGCCCTGCACCGGGCCGGGTTCGTCGAGACCGAGCCCGACCAAGGCCATCGCGCCGGCCCCGCAACCACCGGCGAGGAGGAGGACGCCCGTCCGGCGCCAGCGGCCGCGGACCATCAGCGCGACGAGAACGGCGAGCGGGACGACGATCGCCGCCGCCTGCACGGCCGTGAGCAGAAGCTCTCGCGCCGTGCGGTGGAGTGATGACGCCGCCCCGCCGAGGTCGGCCTCGAGCCCCTCGCGCGTTCGCGTGGCGGGTCCGACGAACGCCCACATGGCGGCCGCAGCGAGACCCCACACGACGAGTCGCAGGACATCACCGGGCTGGCGGAAGTAGCGCTCGCCTGGCGGGCGATCGTCGAACGTCACCGGGTCCCGCCGGGACACGCCGGTGCGCCCGCACCGCAGAGCCGCAGATCCGAGCGGTCGTCGACGTACCGAACCAGTGCGTCACGGTCCTCGAACGCCACGGCGACGTCGGTGTCGAGCGTCTGCGATGCGCTCACCGTGCCCTCGAACTCGAAGGCGTACGTGACGCAGCCGCCCTCGAAGGTGTACGTGCGCGTCGAGCGGAGGTTCGGTGGCAGACGCTCCGGTCGCTCGTACCGGCGGATGCCGACCTCGTCGCTCGGCATCTCGGTCGCGCCGTCGAGCGAGCATCCGCCTGGACCCCGCAATGTGACCCGCAGCGCGTCGTCGCCGGCCTGGTCGCTGTCGAGCGAGAACCTGGCGGTCCCGCGACGCACCTCGACATGACCGACACCCCAGCCCGAGGGCAGAGAGGCGAGACAGGGGATCGACGTCGCCGTCGGCACGGCCTGCGCCATCAGCACGAGCACCTCGCTCGTGTCGCACAACGGGTCACTTTCCACCGGCAACTCGGCCGGCGTGAACATGCCGTAGAGGTTGTTCAGCGCAAGCACGGCGAGCGCGACAGCGGCCAGCGCGTACACAGCTCGCCGTGCGCTCCACTGCTGCATCGAGATCGGGCGACGATCGGGAGCGAGCTGCCGGAATCGGGCACGCAGGTCACGCCCGTCGCGCTTCATGACGGTGCGCAACTGGGTCGGGCTGGCGATGCCGCTGACCGCAGCGAACGCCTCGGCGATGTCGTCGGGTGTGAACAGCGCGAGCGCATGCTCGTAGACGCGCTCGGCGTCCGTTCGCACGGCGAGGACGAGCATCATGTTGGCGAGATCGACCGCCTGTCGCCACGGCGACGGACGGATCTGCACGAAGCCGGCGTCGATCAGCCGGAGGTGGCCGTCGCCAGCCACGAGGAGGTTGGCCGGCTTGATGTCACGGTGGGCGAGGCCGGAGTCCCAGAGCTGGCGGACGATCATCAGACCCTCGTCGATCAGCTCGTCGGTGACCTCGGCGTCGCCGATCTCGGTGGCACCGTCGAAGTACTCCGTCAGCACGAGGTACTCGCGCGACGGCGTCAGCTCCAGCACGCCGAGCGGCGCTGCACCACGTATCCCGACGTCGCGCAGCAGCCGCAGCGAATAGTCCTCCTGTTGCGCCAAGCGCTGCACGGACTCGAAGGGCGCCTCGTCCTCGAGCCGGCCGTAGAGCAGGGTCCTTCCGAACTTGTACCAGCGATCGGCACGGACGTGGTTCATCGCGTAGAGCTTCCCGAACACCCAGCCGTCGGGGTTGCCCTTGACGAGCAGTCGCATCGGCGTCGATCCACCGGATTCGGCGAGCCCGACGTGCTCGACGTCGAGCAGCTCCACGCCCACCTGGTCCATCAGCGCCTTGCCGATCGCCTCCCGTCGTCGTTCGTCGATCTCGAGGTGTGCCGTCTTGCCGCGGCGGTAGCTGACGGGGAACGTCTCGTTGGGGACGAAGTAGCGGAACGCGTTCATCGGCACGGCAACGCCGAGCGCGACACCGACGGCGGCGTCGAAAGGATGATCGACGCCGAGGTAGAGACGTGCGCCGACGAACACGGCGATCACGGCGGCACCGATCGCCTTTGCGGTCGTGCGCGGCCGGCCGGGTACCACCATCGTGTAGATCACGCCGATCACGGTGAATGACACGACCATCGCTGTCGCCGACGGCAGCGAGAACCCGCGCCAGCGCCCGATGATCGTCACATCGAATGGTCGCGGCCGGGCGAACTCGCTGACGAGGAACAGTCCCGACAGCTCGAGCAGCAGCACGCAAGCGAGGTAGGTGAACAGATGCCGCCAGCGCCTGAATATCACCATCAGCGTGACGAGGCCGACGCCGATGATGAACATCACCCAGCCGGTTGCCACGCGATCGACGGCCCGCGCCATCGGTGACGTCCAGTCGTTGCGCACCGCTGCGATGGCGCGCAGCACGGCGGCATCGATGTGATCGGTGAGGCGGCGCGGTGTCGACGAGGCGTTCATCAACGCCACCCACGCGACGAGCACGACGAGTGCCACGAGCCATCCCTTGCCCGTCGTGCCGAGACGTCGGGGGAGCGGCGGTGGGGCGCCGGAGGGACGCCGCCGTTTGGAGCTCGGGTCGCCGACGGGGATGTACGTCCCGGCGCTCGGGTGTCCCGGCATCCCGAGCGGATGTGGTCCGCTCGTCCGGTCCGTGTCCCTCAAGAGAGGCCCTCCGACTGCAGCCAGTCGGCGGCGATGCGCCGCATCGTGCCGGGATCACTGTTGCCCGAGATCCGGGCGTTCAGTCGCTGCATCGTCGCCGATGTGAGGCGCGCCGAGACGGCGTCGATCACGTCGGTGCACTCGCTTCCCCAGCGCTCGACGACCTCCGCCCGCACGAGCGGAGTGATGTTCTCGGCCGGCTGCAGGTTGTGGTCGTCCTCGAGCACGACGTACTCGCCGCCGGCGAGGACCGGGTCCGTCGAGAACATCAGCCCGACATCGATGTGCGCTCCGTCGAGCGCCTGGCGTGTCAGCGGTCCGCTCGCATCCAACGTCAACACCTCGCCGAATCGCACGTCGTACACGTCGCGAAGCCCCCCGAGGCACAGCCGGCGACTGGCGCACTCGGGCGGCCCGCCAAATGTCATCTCCTCGGCGAGCGGGACGAGATCGCTGAGGCGTTGCAGGTCGTGCTCGTCGGCCGTCGCCCGCGTGACGACGAAGACGTTGGCGTTCTGTGCCGGTGCTGCATCGAGCACGCGGATTCCCGACCCGCGCAGTGCCGCCTCGAGCTGGGCGTGGATGCCGGCGACATCGTCGGAGGGGTCGGCTTCGCCCAGTGAGATGAAGTCGAGGGCCGCGCCGGCGTACTCGGGGACGAGCTCGACGAGGCCGTTGCGCAGCGCAGGCCCGAGGAACTCACGCGGTCCGAGCGAGAACGCGCGCTGCACCTCGAAGCCCTCCACCTCGAGCGCCTGGCTGTAGATCTCGGCAACCAGCATCGACTCGTCAAAGTCGAACGACCCGACCGTGATCGCGTCGTCCTCGAGCGGTCGCGGCGCCGTGTCCTCCTGCTTGCCCTCGCTACACGCGAGCGGTAGCAAGAGCATTGCGATCGAACTCACGACGGCTCCCCGCGAACGGCGCCGATCCATGCTCGTCCCTCCCGCCCGGTGTGATCGAACTCGTCGACCTGACAACCTAATCGGCGCGCCCGCTCGCCGGGACGGGTGATTGGACTAGCGCAGCGGACGACGAGCCCGCTAGCGGAGGTCGTCAGAGGTGACCGAGCTGTCCTGCACGAGCGACGAGGGAAGCGCCAGCGACGAGTCGCACGCGGCGCGAGGAGAAAGCGCAGCGGACGACGAGCCCGCTAGTCAGGGAGGTACCAGTGATCGCCGTTGCGC
>JALZNU010000467.1 GCA_030857495.1 Actinomycetota bacterium
TGGCCCCTCCTCTGACCCGAACTGGAGGTAGGGAAACGCGTGATTGCGCGTTCTTCGACCTCCAGAACGGCGCGACGAGCGGATGAGGCCGTTCAGCAGTCGGTTGCCTCTTTCCAGATTGGTTCGGATCGCCTATCGTTGTGACGGCGCCGGGTGCGGCCACGGTGCGGGGCGGAGGAGCCAACATGGAGACGACGATCACCGAGATCGGCGACCGGGTGTTCCGGTTGTCGACGTACCTGCCTGAGGTGGCACCACCGGCAGGCTTCACGATGAACCAGTTCCTCGTCGACGCCGACGAGCCGTTGCTGTTCCACTGCGGCCCTCGCGCGATGTTCCCGTCGGTTGCCGAGGCGTTGGCGACCATTCGCCCGGTCGAATCGTTGCGCTGGATCAGCTTCGGGCACATCGAAAGTGACGAGTGCGGTGCGATGAACCAGTGGCTGGCGGCGGCACCCGATGCCGAGGTGGCGTTCAATCCTCTCGGTTGCGACGTCTCGGTCAACGACCTCGCCGACCGGCCGCCGCGCATCGTGGCACCCGACGAGATCCTCGACCTCGGGGACCGGCGGGTGCGGATGCTCCCGACGCCGCACGTGCCACACAACTGGGAGGCGCAGGTGCTGTACGAGGAGGTGACCGGCACGCTGCTCTGCGGCGACCTGCTGTCGCAGCTCGACGGTCGGGTGGCGACGACCGAGGACGACATCGTCGACGCTGCCATCACGGCCGAAGACGCGTTCGGGGCGACGGGCCTCACGCCGTCGACGGCCCCGACGTTGCGCGCGCTCGCCGACCTCGACCCGAAGGTGCTGGCGATCATGCACGGCAGCTCACTCGTCGGCGGCGACCCCGCAGGCCAGCTCCGACTGCTGGCCGATGTCTACGAGTCGAGGTTGGAGGCCGCTACCAGCGGTGGCCGTTGACGCAGGCCGGACCGGAGGTAGGGAAACGCGCGATAGCGCGTTCTTCGACCTCCAGAACGGGTGGCGGGTCAGCAGTTGAACGCCTGGCAGGCATCCGGCAGGATCGGCTGCTGCTCCCAGAACTGGCGCGTTCGACGTTCGACCGCGGTGTTGGCGTGATCGATCAAGTCGTTCGGACGTCCACTCGCCGGCGACCGTGAGCCGCACGTACACACCCGGCTCGAGTTCCCACTACAGCAATGACGTCGGGTCCGGTGCGTCGGGGCTGAGGTCACTGCGATCGGCACATCATGCACACGCTCCCGACAGCGTTCCGGTTGCCCCAGACTCCCGTCTCTCTCGTCGGGCGAGCGGGGCGGGTCAGGATGAGCGGCGGGCGCGGAGGGCGGCGGTGACGGCCTTGCCGTCGGCCTTGCCCTTCGACAACTTCATCGCTGCACCGACGAGTGCGCCCATCGCCTTGTCGTTGCCGGCTTCGAACGAGTCCCACGTGTCGGCGTTGTCGGCGATCACCTGGCCGACGAGCGTGTCGAGCGCAGACGTGTCCATCGCCTCGAAGCCCCGCTCCCTCGCGATCGCGCCGGCGTCGCCACCACCGTTGGCGAGCAGCTCGGCCAGCACCTGCTTCGCCTGCGTCGCCGTCACGGTGCCATCGATCTCGAGGCGCGTCAGCGCAGCGAGGTCGGCCACGGGCAGCGATGGATCCTCACCCTCTCCGGCGAACGCCTCCTTGACGTGGATCAACGCCCGTGCGATGTCGCCGCCGGCATTGCCGACCGCGAGCACGTACGCGTCCTGACCTCGGTCGGTGACGACCACCACCGACTCGGCGTCGGCGGCGGCGCCCGTCCCCTCGGCGAGCGCCGCACGACGGGCAGCGGGCAGCACCGGCAGCGACGAACGCACCCGCTCGATCCACTCCTCGTCGGGATCGAGCACGACGAGGTCGGGTTCGAGGAAGTAGCGGTAGTCGTCGGCGTCCTCCTTCGTGCGCAGCGTGTGCGTCTTGCCGTCACCTTCCGACCAGTGGCGCGTCTCCTGACGAACCGTGCCACCGGCCTCGATCAGCGCGATCTGACGCGCCGCCTCGTAGTCGATGGCGCGTCCCACGGAACGCACGGAGTTGAGGTTCTTGATCTCGCAGCGCGTGCCGAGCTCGGCACCGGGGCGGCGGACGCTGACGTTG
>JALZNU010000089.1 GCA_030857495.1 Actinomycetota bacterium
CTGCGCTGGACCACGTGCGAATGTCGCCCGGGACGGCCACGTTGCCGCCCCGAGCGAATGGGGTGGGGTCGACGGTGCCTGCGGTCGGCCCCCGTGACTGTTAGGCAGCTTCGGTCGGGATCGATCCCTCGAGCTCGACGAGCGCAAGCAGGCGACGGACGGCCGGCGACGGTGCCCGCATCGCGATCGGGAGTCGGTCCTCATCCTCGACTGCGGCGAGTAACGGCCGCAGACCACCGAGGTCGATGAACGTGACATTGCGAAGATCGACGATCTCGATTGCCCGATCGGCAGCGAGGCGAGCTGCGAGCTCGGGCGCCGCAGCGGCATCAAGCTCACCGGCGACGATGACGACGCCGGGTTCGAGACCGTCCTGCAGCTCGCACCGACCCCCGTTGCGCCCGAGTCGATCGGACAGCTCAGGTGATTCGGACGTGCCCGGCCGGCACGGCGATTCCCCCGGCAAACTCAATGATGATGCGACCACGTGAACTCAACTCCAGTCAGTCGTAGGCGACACCTCGACTCAAACACGCTGACCGGCGGCGAACTACACCCCCTGGGGTACATGTATCGTCAGCGCGATGCCGGAAGGACCGCTCTACGTCGCGCTCGTCGACGACTACGACGTCGTCCTCGTCGGGCTCGCCCATCTCTTCGACGACTACGCCGACCGGGTCGTGATCGCCGAGATAGATGCCAACACGACACTCGTCGACCCGGTCGACATCGCGCTGTACGACTCGTTCGCGCAGCCAGAGGCCGATCACGACGAGATCGAGGTGCTGATCAGGAGTCCCCAGGCCCGGCGGGTGGCGGTCTACACCTGGAACTTCCATCCACAGCTGATCGAGACGGCGCTGGCCAAGGGTGCGTGCGGCTACCTGTCCAAGACGTTGCCCGCCGGCGAGCTGGTCAGCGCGCTCGAGTCGATGCACGCCGGCCACATCGTGGTCAGCAACCCGCCGCCGCGTTCGCGCTCGAATCCCGAACTCGACTGGCCGGGGCGGTCAGAGGGTCTCACCGATCGCGAGTCTGAGATCTTGGCGCTGATCACCCAGGGCCGGTCCAACGCCGAGCTTGCCGAGCTGATGTTCCTCAGCATCAACACGATCAAGTCGTACATCCGCTCCGCCTACCGCAAGATCGGTGTCACCAACCGCACGCAGGCTGTGTTATGGGGTGTCGAGCACAGCTTCCTGCCCGACTTCCACCGCATCGACCATTGGCGCGGCGGCCCGTAGGTTCCGATTCTCAGGTTGAAGGGATGCCGAGGGTGGTAAGGCGGTAGCGGGCTCGTGCGCCAGAGACGATGAAGACCGCTGCGAAGATCGTGGCACCGACGAGCACGATCGTGGGACCTGACTGGACGTCGAGGTGGTAACTGAGGTTCATGCCGACGAATCCGGTGACGGCGCCGATGCCGGTGGCGAGGAACAGCATGCGGCTGAAGGAGCTGGTGAGCATTCGGGCAACGGTGGCGGGGATGACGAGGGTGGCGGCGATGAGGGTGACACCGAGGACCTGCATTGTGGCGAGGATGGAGGCGGCGAGCACCAGCATCAGCAGGGCGTCGACTCGTGCCGTGCGAACGCCGGAGGCTTCTGCGACGTCGGGGTCGAACGTGGTGAACAGCAGCTGGCGATAGCTGAAGAAGATGAGGACGGCGACGAGCAGGGTGACGGCGGCGATGGCGAGGACGTCTTCGATGCTGACGCCGAGGATGCTGCCGAACAGCGCTGCGTCGAAGCTCTGCCCTTGCCGCCCGAAGATGGCGAACAGCGCCAGCCCGAGCGCGAACGAGGCGGTGGTGATGACGCCGATCGCGGCATCGGCGCCGATCACCCGTCGGCGCGTCACCCCGTTGATCATCAGCGCTGATGCGACACCCCAGACGCCGGCGCCGAGGACGAAGTTGACGCCGAGCAGGGCGCTCGCGGCGAAGCCGCCGAAGATCGCGTGGGACAGTCCGTGGCCGATGTAGCTCATCCCTTTGAGCACGACGTACACGCCGACCATGCCGCACAGTGCCCCGGCGAGCGTGGCGACGATCAGGCCGTTGCGGAAGAACTCGAACTCGAACGGTCGTAGCAGCTCGTCCATCAGGCGTGCTTCCGGAGGGGGACGACGTTGTGGGAATGGCGGAAGTTGTCGATGACGATCGGCATCCCGACGTGGTCGAGGACCTCCATCTCGGCGCCGAACGTTCGTTCCAGGACCTCCGGGTTGAGCACGGTGGCCGGCGGGCCGTGGCCGATGACCTCGGTGTTGAGGCACACGAGGTGGGGGAGGTGCGAGGCGATGCCGTTGAGGTCGTGCGTGGTGAGAATGACGGCGAGGCCGTCACCATGAAGGTCGGCGAGCAGGTGCAGGACGTCGTGGCGGGTGCGGACGTCCACTCCCGAGGTTGGCTCGTCCATCAGCAGCAGTTGCGGACGCCCGAGCAGGGCGCGGGCGATGAACATGCGCTGTTGTTGCCCGCCTGAGAGATCCCGGATGTGGCGGTCGACGAGCCCGGCGATGCCGAGGCGGTCGAGCACACCTTCCGCCTCGCGACGCTCGTTCCTGCTTGCCCACGGGAGCCGCCGGCCGTGGGTGTTGGCCATGCGCACACATTCGCTGACGGTCACCGGGAAGCTCCAGTTGACGGTCTCGACCTGAGGGACGTAGCCGACGCGCACGCCTCGCGAGCGATGCACGGAGCCGGCGATCGGGTGGTTGCTGCCGAGCAGCACGCGCAGCAGCGTCGTCTTACCGGAACCCGACGGACCGACGACGCCGGTGAACTGCTCGCTCGTGACGTCGAGGTCGACGTTGACGAGGACCGGTTCGCCGCCGTAGCTGCAGGTCACCCGTTCGAGACGGATTAGTGAGGTGCCGGTCGTCGTCATTGCGGGTAGTCGGCCTCGTCGGGCGCCACGTTGCGAACCTCGAACGCCTCCAGCGCGGCGGCGTCACCGCCGAGTGCATCGGTCATGGTGACGAAGTCGAAACGCATCAAGCCCAGCCAGGAGTGCTCGGCGTCGCCTGGTTCGTCCGGCAGGTCGTCGTCGCGAAGCACGTCGACGTACTCCGCTCCGGCCTCCTTGCCGATCTGTTCGAGCACAGGGCTCGGGAACACCTCCGAACCGAAGATCGCCGGCACATCCTCGGTGCGGCCCTGGTCGATCAGGTCGGCCACCTCCCCGGGTGTGGGGTCTTCGAAGTCGGACATCTGGATGGCGCCGATCACTTCCCACTCATACGTCTTTGCGAAGTAGGCGTAGGCGTCGTGGTAGGTGAGCAGGCGCTTCTGGCCCTCGGGGATCGTGTCGAACGCCTCGCGCATCGCCGCGTCGAACTCGTCGATCAAACCCGAGAAGGCGTCGTAGTTCGTCTGGTAGTACTCGGCGTTGCCAGGGTCACGCTCGGACATGTCGTCTTTGACGATCTCGGCGTAGCGCCTGGCGAGGGTGGGATCGGTCCAGAGGTGCGGGTTGGGCTTGCCCTCCGACTTGGGGAACGAGAAGTCGTAGATGTACTCCTCCTCCGGGATGGTGAGCGTGCCCAACTCGACGACTTCCGCCCCGTCCTTGAGGTTCTCGTCGGCGAGCTCCTTCGTTGGCTCCTCGAGCACGAGACCGTTGATGTAGACGACATCGGCGGTGCTGAGCAGCTCGGCAACGCTCGGTTGGGGTTCGAAGGTATGCGAGTTGGTGCCCTCGGGCACGATCCCGACGACGTCGGCGCGATCACCGACGATGTTCGACACGATGCTCGTGATCGGAGCTACCGTCGTGGCGATCGTCATCCGGTCGCTTTCCTCGCCCCCAGAACTGCTCTCGGTCTCAGCAACAGCGCTCGTCCCAGAACTGCTCTCGGAGCTGCCTCCGTCATCATCGTCCCCACAGCCGGCGGCGAACAGTAGGAAGACGGCCACGAGACCCGTGAGACGAGCGTTCGCCATCTCCTCACCCTAATCGCGCAGAATTCGCAGCAGCAATCGCCTCGCCACAAGAGTGCCCACTCTGCCGGAGCGTCTCAGGAAACGTCGGCGTGCTGGCACGCCTCGCAGCGACCGTGGAGGGTTGCTGCCTCGGTCTGCAGCGCGAAGCCGTAGTCGCGTGCGGCGTCGTCGGCGAGTGCGTCGAGGAGGTCGGCTCCGGCCTCGATGACGCTGCCGCAGTTGTCGCAGACCAGGTGGTTGTGGTGACGAGCGCTCTCCACGAGGTGGAAGACGGTCGCACCGGGTGCGAGGTGAACGGGTCGGACGATACCGAGCTCAGTGAGGCGGTCGAGCGTCCGATACACGGTCGACTCGTGAAAGACCGGGTCGTCGCGGCGGACGATCTCGACGATGTCGGCCGCCGTGAGGTGATGGTCGCCGCCCACCAGCATGGCTTCCACGATCAGCCGCCGCGAGCTCGTGACCCGGCCGCCGCCCTCACGCAGTCGTTCGAGGATGCGTCCGGCTCTCTGGTCTTTCACGCCGCGCAACGTTACCGACGGTCAGTTCAGCAGGACGACGACGACGAACAACGGATACCCGGCCAGTAATACGACACCCTCGCGTCGGCCGAGACGTCCTCGACGAGCCGCGAGGGCCAGCACTGCGGCCAGGACAACGACCATGATCACCATCGGGACATGCAGCAGTCCGGCGTCGGTGACCCGCAAGGGCTGGACGAGCGCGGCGGCGCCAAGAGTCATCGAGGCGTTGTAGGCGTAGCTGCCGACCACGCCGGCGACGATTGCCTCCGAGATCCCGCGGCGGGCTGCGGACCAGGCGAGCACGACGAGCTCGAATCCGGTGACAAACCCGACGACCGTCAACGAGATCCGCGCCTGGTCGACTTCGCCGTCGACGAGATCGCGGACGCCGTCGACGAGCAGCGCTGCGCCGACCACCATGGCGGCGAGCCCGGCGAGAACGATCACGAGCTCCTTGCCGACGCGCCGGCGCGAGGATCCTGCCCGGATCTCTGCCGCGTCTTGGACCTCCGCTGACTCACCCAACGTGGGCGGTCGTCGCTCGGCGATCCAGATTGCGGCGACGTACAGGACGTAGAGCGCGATCAGCACGAGACTCTCGACGCGACCGATGTGACCGTCCCACGCGAACACCGCCGCAGCCACTCCGGCCGGCAACCCGAGGAGGCCGTAGCGGAACACACGCGGTCCGAACGGCAATGGCGCGACCACGGCGCCGACACCAAGGGCGACAAGACAGACGGTGACGTTGGCGCCGACCACGTCACCGAAGGCGATCGCAGGTGCGTCTCGCAACGTCGCCGCGATCGCCGTAGCAAGCTCCTCGGGCTCCGCCCCTGCGAGCAGCAATGCCAGCGCGAACGTGCTGACACCGAGGCGGGACGAGGCACGGACCAGGTTCTCCGCAAAGCTCTCGGCGCCCCAGACGATCGCGGCGACGCCGACGACGGCGAACGTCAGCGACCGTGCGACGTCGAGCATCCGCTCATCCTGGTCGAAGCGACACAGCGCACCGCCTTGGGCATCTTGCGGACTGCCCCGTAGAGTTGTCATCCGGGGTGCCGGGAAGTCGGGTCGGCGTTCGTTTCGTCGACCCTTGAGGAGAGTTCCGCAATGGCGGTGCCCAGGCTGGCCAGTGCCCGTCCCACCTTCTTGGAGAGCGACCGCGCGCTCGCTCGCGCGACTCAGCCGTTCGCCCGCTTCCTCCGCATCGAGGCAGCGGGTGGAATCCTTCTCGTCGCCGCGACGATCGCCGCGCTGGTGTGGGCGAACTCGCCCTGGCAGGCGAGTTACGAGTCGTTCTGGTCAACGAACGTGCAACTGGAGTTCGGCTCGTATGTGTTCGAGGAGGACCTGGCCCACCTCGTCAACGACCTCTTGATGGCGCTGTTCTTCTTCGTCGTCGGGATGGAGATCAAGCGCGAGCTCGTCGTCGGTGAGCTGCGCGACCGTCGCGCCGTCGCACTCCCCGCCATGGCTGCGCTCGGTGGGATGATCGTGCCTGCGTCGATCTACCTCGCGATCAACGCCGGGGGCGACGGAGCTGACGGATGGGGGATCCCGATGGCGACCGACATCGCCTTCGCGCTCGGCGTGCTGGCGCTCCTCGGCAGTCGCGTCCCCGGCTCCGTCAAGGTGCTCTTGTTGACGTTGGCCATCGTCGACGACATCGGGGCCATCGTCGTGATCGCCGTGTTCTACACCGACGACCTGAACGCCGGTCTGCTGCTTGTCGGTCTCGCCCTGGCGGTCCTCGTTGCGGTCATGCACCGCGTCGATGTGATCTACCCGCCGCTGCTGGTGATCGCCGGACTCGTACTGTGGCTGGCCGTCTACGAGTCCGGTGTTCATGCCACCATCGCCGGCGTGATCATGGGTCTGCTCACCCCGGCCCGTCCGCTCCAGACCGAACTGGAGGCCGAAGAGATCGTTGACGTCCTCGAAGGACGACCGGACCTATGCGCCGATGACGTGCGC
>JALZNU010000468.1 GCA_030857495.1 Actinomycetota bacterium
GTCACCGAGCACGGTGACCAGTTCGACGAGCGTCGAGTCGGTCGGCGCATCGCGTTCCTCGATCGCCGCCGCGCCGAGCGACCACAGCACGTCGGCGGCGAGCTCGGACTCGCTCGCCGGCACGGTGACGACGAATGCCCGCATCAGTCGATCCGGCGCAGCTCGTCGCGGAAGCGACGGGCACGGGCGACGTACGTCTCGACGCCGGCGAGGATGTCCTCGAGGCGGGCCTTGTCCGGCTTGATCACGGCCGGTGATCCGACGGCGAGCGCCCCTGGGGGGACGTCGACGTCGTACAGCACGACGGAGTTGGCGCCGACGACGGCGCCGGTGCCGACGACACTGCGGTGCAACACCATCGCCATGTTGCCCACGAGCGCCCGGTCCTCGATCGTGCAGCCCTCGAGATGCACGAGGTGGCCGATGACGCATTCGTTGCCGACGACCGTCGGGTCGTCTGGGGTGGTGTGGAGGACGCTGCCGTCCTGGATGCTGGATCGCTCGCCGACACGGATCTCGCCGTCGTCGCCGCGTAGCACGGCGCTCGGCCACACCGACGAGTGCGCGCCGATCGACACGGCACCGATGATGACGGCATCGGGATGGATGTACGCCTCAGGATGAATCGTCGGTTCGAGATCGCCGAGCGCGTACACCGCCATGACCCGACGGTACCCACCGTGGCCTGGTGGAGTCGAGCACATCGCGCCCGATACGGTGTGTTCCCGCATGCCTCACCGGATGGACATCGAGCTGACGAGCGAGCGGGACGACGGCTCGTGGACGTGGCGCGCGGCGGGTGCCCGCCAGCCGCGTGGTGTCGTCGTCGCCGACCTGCTCCCCGATGCGGCGTCGGTGGGCGACCAGTTCAAGGTGGAGGTCGAGAGCGATGTCGACGGGATCTCGATCCTGTCGATCGTCACGGCGCCACCTCGTGGCGAGCGCACGGACCTGATCGAGCTGCTGCCGATCGAGACCGACTTCAAGCCCGTCATCGAGCAGCGCGCTCCGCGCGGCGGGCGTGGTGACGACCGGGGCGGTCCACGTCGTGATCGCCGTGACGACGACCGACCCGGGGGCGACCGCCGCGGTGGCGACCGACGGGCGGGCGACCGGCGCGGAGGCGATCGACCCGAACGCGGGTCTCCCGATCGCCCTCGCGACGGAGATCGCCCTCGTGACGGCGAGCGAACCGCGGAGGCCGGCGATCGTCGCCGCCCGCGGCGCGACGGGCCGCCGCGGCGCCACTTCGACCCGCCGCCCGAGCTGCCGAAGCGTCCCAAGCCCAAGCGTCTGCGCCCGGGCTCGGAGCATCGCACGAAGGTGCTCGACGATCAGCCAGAGGGCATGCGACCGATCGCCGAGCTGGCACTGCAGGGGATCCCCGCCGTGCGCCAGCGCCTCCGCGAGGACAACCGCAAGGCACGCGACGAGGGCCGGCCCGAGATGCCGGAGGACTCCGTCATCGCGATGGCCGAGCAGCTGCTCCCCCAGCTGCGCGCCGCCGAGTGGTCCGACCGTGCCGAGGCAGCCAAGCGCCAACTCGCACACCTCGACCTGCGTGACCTCCGCAGCGTGGTCGCTGCCGCCGAGGACCCTGCGGTCGCTCGCGACGAGTCGGCGCGCCAACTGGCCGCCGAGCTCAAGGCAGGACTCGCCGAGAAGCAGGACCAGGAGATGGCGCGCTGGCTCGAGGACATCACGGCCGCGCTCGACGTCGGGCGTGTGATCCGCGCGCTGCGCATGTCGGGCGAGCCGCCGAAGGCCGGCGTCCCGTTCCCGCAGGAACTGGCAACCCGCCTCGTCGAGGGCGCCAACACATCGCTCACCCCCGACGACGGTGCCGACCGCTGGTCTGCCGTGCTGGAGGCTGCGGCGTTCTCGCCCGTGCGCTCTCAGGTTCAGCCCGGCTCACCACCGGCGCAGGTTAACGACGAGCTGCGTGCCACCGTCACGCGCCTCGGTCCGCTGCTGCCACAGGTTGCGGCGCAGTTCGGCATCGAGGTGAAGGCTGGTGCGCCGGCGCCCCGGCCGCTGCGTCCCACCAGACCAGCAAAGTCCACAAAGTCGGCAAAGTCGGCAAAGTCGGCGGGACGCC
>JALZNU010000469.1 GCA_030857495.1 Actinomycetota bacterium
GGTCAAAGCCGTCGCGCGACAGCATGCTCGGCCCGACGACCTGCGCAGTCGAGAAGCGCGGGTCGTCGACGGTGAACGTCTCGGCGTCGCGCAGCACCTCAACGACGGCGGCGCGGCTCGTCACGACGAAGGCGTCGAGTGCCGGCACCCACGTGGCCGGTCCCCGTGCCCGCATCGCCGCCAGGTGCGGGTGCGGATCGAGCGCCAACTGCTCGACCGAGACGTCGCTCGTGCTCAGAGGCGCCAGACTACCGATGGTGCAGGTGACAGAGTGGCTCGACGGGTTCCAGCGACGGCACCGCTGGGCCAGCTTCCCGCTCGGGGTCGTGTACAAGTTCTTCGAGGACCAGGGTCCGTACCTCGCTGCACTGATCACGTACTACGGCTTCTTGTCGATGTTCCCGCTGTTGTTGCTGTCATCCTCGGTGCTCGGGTTCGTGTTGCAGGACAACCCCGATCTGCAGCAGCGGATCCTCGACTCGGCGTTGAGCCAGTTCCCCATCATCGGTGAGGAGTTGAGCGATCCACAGGCGCTGCGCGGCAGCGTCGCTGCTGTCGTCGTCGGTGCGGCGATCGCGATCTACGGCACGCTGGGCGTCGCTCAGGCGTTGCAGCACGCGATGAACGTCGCCTGGTCGATCCCCCGCCACCACCGACCGAACCCGTTCCGTGCGAGGCTGCGCAGCCTGCTGCTCGTCGCAACGGCCGGCGTCGCCGTCGTCACGACGACCGTCCTCTCGGTGCTCGCCGGCTCCACCGAAGACGGCCAGATGTTCGCCGGACCGCTGGCGATCCTCGCCGCGGTGGCCGCCTTCGCGATCAACGCTGCCGTCTTCGTCGCCGTGTTCCGGATCTCTGCGGCGACCACGCTCAGCGTTCGTGCCGTCCTGCCGGGTGCCGTCATCGGCGCGCTCATCTGGCAGCTCGTGCAGATCTTCGGCACGGTGTACGCGAGGACCGTCGTCGCCAACGCCAGTGCGACGTACGGCGTGTTCGCCCTCGTGCTCGGCCTGATGGCGTGGATCTTCCTCGCCACATCGGGCGTCGTGCTCGGCGTCGAGGTCAACGTCGTGCGGGCCAAGCGCCTCTACCCGCGTGCGCTGCTCACGCTGTTCACCGACAACGTCGACCTCACGGGCGCCGACCGTCGGGCCTACACCGACGCCGTCATCGCACAACGGCACAAGGCCTTCCAGTCGATCGAGGTCGACTTCGAGGACGAGGGACAGCAGGCAACGGCGCGCAAGCTCGCGGCGCAAGCGAGCGCTTCGGTGGCCGAACGCGATGAGGCCTCCACGAAGCGCAACGAGGACACCGCACGTGACACCGGTCACTGACGATCTCGACCGTCTCGCCGACTTCCTCGCGGATGTCCGCACGACATCGGCGGTGGTCATCGTGGACGCCGTGGTCGACTCGAACGGTTATGGCGAGCGCGTGCGAGCGGCTCTGCCGCGAGACGTGGTCGTCTCGACCCATGTCGTCGAACCGGGCGAGCCGAGCGCCGCCGCGGTCGATCTCGCCGCCGACGCCGTACGGGCTGGCGGACGTGGCGCCGCAGTCGTGGCCGTCGGTGGCGGCAGCGTGCTCGACATCGCGAAGTTGGCGTCGTCCGTGGCGGTGGCCGGCGATCCCGTCGGCACCTACGCGCTCGGTGCCAGGCCTCTCCCCGCCCGGCACGTGCTCGTCGCGATCCCGACCACCTCGGGAACCGGCTCGGAGGCGACTCGCACGTGCATCTTCAGCGACTCCGCCAATCGCAAGGTGTGGGCGTGGGGCGACGAGCTGTTGCCCGACCTCGTCGTCCTCGATCCGCAGGCGACCGTGACGATGCCGGCGACGATCACGGCCGCGACCGGCCTCGATGCCTTCGTCCACGCCGTCGAGGCCGCCAGCGGCCAACGCCGCGACGCAGAGTCGGTGGGGGCCGCATCGCAGGCGATCGCACTGGTCCTCACCTCGTTGCCGGCCGCCGTGCGAGACGGCACCGACCTCGACGCCCGGGCGGCGATGCAGCGCGCCGCCCACCTTGCCGGACGTGCCATCGACCGGTCCGGCACCGGCGTCGCCCACGCCATCGGACACGCGCTCGGCA
>JALZNU010000470.1 GCA_030857495.1 Actinomycetota bacterium
CGACCGTGTGCCACTCGCGACCCTTCGCGGCGTGGAACGTCAGCACCTCGACGCCGCTCGCGTCGCGGGTCGCGAACGGGTCGGTCGAGTTGCGCCAGCTGAGCAGCTCGGGGCCGGTTCCCTCGGGATGATCGCGGAGGAACTCGAGCACCGCCGTCGCGACGAGCCGTTCCGCCTCTCGTTGGCGCGAGTCGCGGTTCGTCGACGGGGTGTGGGGAGTGGCGGCGGTCTCGCTCGCAGTGGGATCGACGACGTCGAGCGCGTCATGGGCGAACGATCTGAGGCGGGCGGCCGACGTCGCCCGCCCGAGATCGTCGAGCAGGCGAGCGACCGGTGTTCCGGGGGCATCGATGCGGCGGCGGATGGGCACCCCGCTCGCCTGCAACGCGGTGCGCAACGAATCGGCGACGACGTTTGTGCGGGCCAGCACGGCGACGTCGCTGGTGCGCACCCGAGCCGGGTCGACACCGGCGAGCAGCGCAGCGACCACGGACTGCTCGTGCGCCTCGTCCTGGCACGACACGGACGTGACGGCAGGCCCGTCGAAGCGCGTCGACGTGGCGGCGACCGGCTGACCGCCGGCGTCGAGCACGTGCCGCCCGAACGCGACGACCTGTGGTGTGCAGCGATGGTTGGCGCCGAGACGGACGATCTCGATGCCGGGGAAGTGATCGGCGACGTCGACGAGCAGCGACGGATCGGCGCCGTTGAATCCGTAGATGGCCTGTGCCGGATCGCCGACGAGATACAGATCGTCGTGGCCGTGCGTCAGCAGGTGGACGAGCCGGTGCTGGATCGGGTTGAGGTCCTGTGCTTCGTCGACGTGGACGTGGCGGAAACGCCAGCGCACGGCATCGGCGAACGTGGCGTCGTGTTCGAGGAGGCGCCGCGACTCGACGAGCACGTCGTTGATGTCGATGACCCCGCGGCGGCGCTTGACCTGGGCGTAGAGCCGCAGCACCTCGGTGGTGCGCTCGAAACCCGGCGCCGGGTGGCGGCTGGCGAGGCGCGCCTTGACCTCGTAGTCGTCGGGATCGATGCCCCGTGCCGCGCACCAGTCGGCCTCTCCGGCGATGGCGTCGAGCGCCTTGCCGGCGCCGACCTCGCTGAGCAGCCGGTGCCGGCTCGACACGATGTGCGGTGCGGGAAGCCCGTGGTCGGCGGCCCGCTGGCGCAGCATGGCGAGCATGACGGCGTGGAACGTGCCCGACGTGATCTGCTGGCGGAGTCCGAGGCGGCGCAGCCGACGACGAAGCTCACCCGCTGCCTCACGGGTGAACGACAGGGCAAGGGTGTGGCGGGCATCGGCCTGCTCGTTGTGCAGCCGCCAGGCGATGCGCCTCGTGAGCACCCTCGTCTTGCCCGTTCCGGCACCGGCGAGCACGGCGACGAGCCGCGAGGGCGTGGTCACCGCGGCGTGCTGCGCGGCGTCGAGATCCTCGAGCAGCGACGCCATCGTCGCCGAGGGTAGCGACCAACTGTGAGGAGTAATGTGCCGGCATGCCGTACCCGGAGAAGATGCTCAACGACGGCGAGTCCGTCACGGTCGATCTGCATCCGCACTGGTGGTTCTTCGCCGAGCCCGTCGTGGTGTTGCTCGGTGCGATCGCGATCGGCATCGTCGTGCTCGTCGGCACCGACGATGGGAGCGACGTGCGGAAGTGGCTCGGTCTCGTCAGCCTCGCGCTCATCGTCATCAGCGGGATCTGGCTCATCGCCCGTTACCTCCAGTGGGGCACCACGAACTTCGTGATCACCAACGACCGCGTGATCTTCCGCAGCGGCGTCATCGCCAAGCACGGCATCGAGATCCCGCTGGAACGCGTCAACAACGTGATGATCTCGCAGCGCATCCTCGAGCGGATGTTGAGCACAGGTGACCTGATGATCGAGTCAGGTGGTGAGGACGGCCAGCAGCGCTTCACCGACATCCGTGAGCCCGATCGGGTGAAGAACCTGATCCACGCCATGATCAACGAGAACGAGCGCAACGCGTTCCGTGGCACAGATGGCGGCGGCTTCATGGCGTCGGGTTCTGACGTCGCCTCGCAGCTCGAGAAGCTCGAGGGCATGCGCGACCGCGGCACGCTGTC
>JALZNU010000471.1 GCA_030857495.1 Actinomycetota bacterium
TCTCGCCCGCGACGAGTGGTACCGCCTCGTGTCGTCGGGTTTCCTCCACTTCGGCATCTTCCACCTGCTGCTCAACATGTTCCTGCTGTTCCAGCTCGGCCAGCTGTTGGAACCGATGATCGGGCGGATCCGCTTCGGACTGCTCTACCTCGCGGCGCTGCTCGGCGGCTCGGCCGGCGCGATGCTGCTGCAACCCGACGGGTTCCACGGCGGCGCATCGGGGGCCGTCTTCGGGCTCATGGGTGCAGCGTTCGTCGCGCTGCGCCATCAGGGCATCAACCCGTTCTCGACGGGGCTCGGCATGACGCTGCTGATCAACCTCGTGTTCACGTTCAGCATCCCCGGGATCTCGATCGGAGGTCACGTGGGCGGCGTCGTCGCCGGTGCAGCCGCCGGCTTCGTCATGTTCGCACCACGTTGGAAGGTGCCGGCGTGGGCGACCTACGTGACGCCGGTCGCGGTCGCACTCGTCGCCGTCGTGGCCACGGTCGTCGCCGTGCAGATGTAGCGAAACTCCTGCTCACATGTGCTGTCACACCCCCTCGCGAGGATGTGCAGCATGACGAACACCATCACTTCATCCACCACCACCAGCACCGCCATGGCAGCACGCCCCGCGGGTCAGCTCTCGTTCTTCTCCGCCGATCGCGTGCCGGCGAGGTTCCGCCTCGACGCCGCCACGGTGCGCAGGGGACGCCGCCACATCGCCGAGATCCGCAAGATGCTCGCCGCCGCCGCTGCCGCCGAGCTCGCCGAGCCGCACGCCACGATCCCGGCCCGCCACGTCGATCCACCCCGGGCCGCCTAATGCCGAGAGCGACGGGAGGCACCGCGGAACACCGCCCACGGCCCGAGCGTCACATCCTGCATGCGCCCCTCGCGACGCCTGCTGTCAACCCCCATCGTCCTCACCACCGTGCTCACGCTCGCAGCCTGCGGCGACGAATCGCCCGACGCACGCGGCTCCGAGCCGATCGACACGACCGAGACGACCGAGACGACCGAGACGACAGTCCCCGATGCCACACCGCAACCGCTGACGATCGGCTCGCTCGGCGACGACGACCTCGTGTTCCGGCTCGGGCTCTCGGGCAGCAACGGCGGCGACGACCCGTCCCTCGTGTCCGTGTACGCGAACGGAAACGTCATCGTGTCGAGCGACTCGGAGCCACTCGGATTCACGACATTTCGTGTCGGCGACGCAACCCTCGACGAGCTGCTCGGCCTCGCCACTGCGGCACGTCCCTTCGGCGACGTCGACTACGGCGAGCCGGAGGTCACCGACGTCGGCAGCACCGTCGTCACCGTCAACGTCGACCAGGGCGCCACAACCGTCTCAGCGTGGGCGCTGGGATTCGACACCGACGAGCTCGATCCACAGCAGACCGAGGCGCGTCGTCGTCTCGACGCCCTCGCCGGGGAGCTCGCAGGACTCGCCGACGGCGGTGATCGTCTCAGCGACGTGACGCCCTACCAACCGCTGCTCGTCAACGTGTTCCTCTCCGCACCGAACTACGACTCTGCCGAAGGTGGCGTCGGCACGCCGTGGCCGCTCTCCCGGCCGCTGCACCGTCAGCGCCTCTACGAGAATCCTGGCCTGTGCTTCCAGGTGGGGCCGGCGGCGACGTCGCGCTCGTCACGTCCTCCGAGGACGACGAGGAGCAATACTGGAGTCTGCCGCCTTCGACGCCCGTCGCCGCACCCAGCATCGTCCGGGTGACGGCCGCGGCGGCGCTGCCCGACACGCCACCGTGCGACGGTGCCGAGCGCGAGCCGCCCGTACGGGCCCTGACCGACGAGGAACAGGACGAGTCGCCCCACGACTGGGAGAACCCGTGGCCCGCTGATCGCCGCACCACCACGATGTCGCTCGAGGTCTGGATGGCCCACGAGGCGATGGTCACCCAAGTCCTCCCGCGTCGTGAGGGCTGGCCGCCGGACGGCTGGACCCGCTGGGGCTGGTTCGAGGTCCGCTACATCGGCGTCGATGTCGACGGCCGTCGCTACCTCGACGTGTTCGCCGAGTGCAACCCGTACGTCACCGACGAGGAGCCGGCGTGCACGATCCGGGCCCGCTTCGACGTC
>JALZNU010000472.1 GCA_030857495.1 Actinomycetota bacterium
GATGGCAACGCGATGGGTGCTGCACTCGTCGACGCTGCGCGAGAAGCCGGACTGCGGATCACGCTGCTCGACGCCTGCTACCTCCACGGCGGGATCGGTGTCGGGCCCGATGCAACGCAGCGGCAGTTCAGCGACGGTGACGCACACCGCTGGGCCGAGCGCACAGACCGCATCGCCACCGCCCGCCACGCGAAGGTCGGGGCGGCGATCCACTCCGTGCGCGCCGTCGATCCCGATTCGATGGCGGTCGTCGCCGAGTGGGCACACGCGCGGGAGACGCCGCTCCACGCTCACGTGTCGGAGCAACGGGCGGAGAACGAGGCGTGTCTCGCGGCGTACGACTGCACACCAGTCGAGCTGCTCCACCGCAGCGCAGCCCTCGACGAGCGGTTCACCGCCGTCCACGCCACCCACCTGACCGACGGCGACGTCGCCCTGCTCGGTGCGGCGAGCTGCACGTGCTGTTGCTGCCCCACCACCGAGCGCGACCTCGCCGACGGCATCGCGCCGACGCGCTCGCTTCGCGATGCCGGGGCACGACTGTCGCTCGGCAGCGATTCGCATGCCGTCATCGACCTGCTCGAGGAGGCGCGGGCAGTCGAGCTCGACGAGCGCTTGGCGAGCGGGCAGCGGGGCACCCACGATGCTGTGGCCCTGCTGGCCGCGGCGACCCATGTCGGCCATGCCTCGATCGGATGGCCCGACGCCGGGCGGATCGAGGTGGGCGCGGTAGCCGACCTCGTCACGGTCCGGCTCGACTCCGTCCGCCTCGCCGGGGCCAGCGCCGACCACCTCGTCGAGCACGTCGTGTTCGCCGGCACCGCGGCCGACGTCGACCACGTCGTCGCCGGCGGACGTGTCGTCGTCCGCGACGGCAGGCATGTCACCGTCGACGTCCCCGCCGCCCTCTCGCGATCGGTCGCCGCCACGCTCGACCTACGATCGTCACGATGAGCCCGCACGAGCTGCTCGCCTACTGCCTTGCCAAGCCGGGTGGGTGGGACGACCGCCCGGTGTGACCGATACCGGGTTGCCGATCGACCAGGACGAGCACCACGATGCAGGCCATGACCGAACCCGTCGTCGACTACCGCGATCTCGCGCAGCTCGACACCCACGTCGATCACATCCGCAACGCACCGTCCACGGTCGGCACCGTGGATCTGATCGTCTCGCGCCAGGCGCACGCCGAGCGCACGGTGCTCGACACCGCGACTCTCGACCTCGACCAAGGACTCGCCGGTGACTCTTGGTCGCAGCGCCCCTCCCGCAACGGGCCCGACGGCGGTCCCGATCCCGACTCGCAGCTGAACATCATGAGCTCACGTGCGATCGCCGCGATCGCCGGCGGCAGGGAGCACTGGAAACACGCCGGCGACCAGTTCTTCCTCGACTTCGATCTCAGCCACGACAACCTGCCAGCGCGAACGCGGTTGCGTCTCGGTGACGAGGCGGTGATCGAGATCACGGAGAAGTCGCACAACGGATGTGCGAAGTTCCGTGGGCGCTACGGGCTCGACGCGATGCGCTGGGTAAACGGTCCCGCCGGCAAGGAGCTACGCATTCGCGGCCTGTGCGCCAAGGTGATCGTGCCCGGCACGGTGCACCGCGGCGACAAGGTGATGCGCCTGACCGACGCCTGAAACCCGAGACGTGCCTGACTCAACGGGCGAGGGAGTCGGCAGGTCCTGGCACCTCGACCACGGGGTCGTCGCGGTCGTCGAACTCGGTGCGGAGCGCCCGTGACATGACGGCGTGCATCTCGTACATCATCGTGATGTAGGTGAGTTCGATGATCTGCTCGCCCGTCAGGTGGTCGGCGAGCGCGGCGAACAGCGCATCGGGCACACGACCCTTCTCCAGCACGAGCGCATCGGTGTACGCAAGCACGAGCCGTTCGACGTCCTCGAATTGATCCGATGCGGCCCAGGCCGAGATCGCCGCGATCTTGTCCTCGGCCATGCCGAGCGTGCGGCACGACTTGCAGTGCTGCGAGTAGACGAACTGGCTCCCGACGAGCCAACCGGCGCGGGTCTGGCCGAGCTCCATCAGCTCTGGCGACAGCGTGCGCGCCGGGCTGCGAT
>JALZNU010000473.1 GCA_030857495.1 Actinomycetota bacterium
GTTCCGGGCTCGGACGCTCCCGCCGTGTGACGCGGCGACGGCCGCCACGATCGACAGGCCGAGCCCGGCGCCCCCGTGGCCGAGCTTGGACTGCGTGAAACGGTCGAACAATGTCCCGAGCATTTCGGGGGGCACACCCTCGCCATTGTCGCGGACCGTCAGCACCGCGCCCGGAGGTTCGGCCTCGACGGCGATCTCGACCGTGCCGCCATCAGGGGTGTGGCGGACGGCGTTGTCGACCAGATTGGCCAACGCTCGCTCGATGGCACGGGCGTCGCCACGCACCGAAGCGGCGCCGTCGGCGACCAGGTTCACGCTGCGCCCCGCGGCCACGCTCGAGAAGCGGATCGCCGCACTGGCAGCGAGCTGTCCGAGGTCGATGGTCTCCATCCGGTCGAGTGTCGAGGTGGCATCGGCCCGTGCCAGTAGCAGCAGGTCCTCGACGACCGCGGCGAGGCGGTCGATCTCCTCGATCACGCTCGACAGGCTCTCGCGCATCGACTCGTCGGTCAGTGCTTCCCGGACGAGCTCGGTCTCGGCCCTGGCGATCGCGAGTGGCGTGCGCAGCTCGTGGCTGGCGTCGGTCACGAACTGTCGTTCGTGCTGCACAGCAGCATCGAGCCGGTCGAGCATGCGATTGAGCGTCCGGCCGAGTTGGCCTATCTCGTCGCCGCGGGCCGGTACCGGCAGCCGCTGAGAGAGATCAAAGGCGCTGACGGCGTCGGCCTGCGCGGTCATCCGCCGCAGAGGGGCCAGGCCGCGCCGAGTGATCCACAACCCGGCGAGCCCGGCCAGCGCGCAGCCGGCGAGCGCCACCGGGCCATACACGGCGAGCAGGGTCCGCTCCGCTTCCCGCAGCGACTCGATGGGGGTGCTGAGCACGACGATCCGCTCGGTGCCGTCGGTGACGAAGACACCGACGAACCGGACGGTCGTCTCATCGACCGTGGCGTCGCCGTACACGGGAACGCCACTCGCCACCCGAACCAGCCTGCGGCCCTGCACCAGCCCGTGGGCATCGACGAGGCCCTCAGTGGCCTGCAGCACTGTCCCGTCGGCGGCCAGCACCTGGACCTCGAGCTCGCTCGACTCCAGCGGTTGTGGCGGGTTGTGACCGAGGTCAGCGAGGAGGCCGCCCGGGGGCCCGGTGGCAGGGTCGGTGCCGTCGACGGCCTCGAGTTGCAAGACGGCCAAGTCGAGGAGGCTCTCGTCGATCGTCTCGCGCAGGGAGACGTGAAACTGCCGATAGACAACCCCACCGACGAGTGCGAGCAGCAGCAAAAAGGCCCCGCTGATCATGGCGGCAAAGCGGGCGCTCGTCGGCAGGCTCCGCACGGCGCTCATGTAAGAACCTCACGGCGGAGCGTCACGCCGAGCCGGTGCGCATCGGCAAGGCGGCCATGAGCCAACGGACCGTGCTTGCGGAGCTCGCTGCGCTCGCTCATTCGTCCGGTGCGTAGCGCAGCCGGTAGCCCACGCCCCTCACCGTTTCGATCATCGAGACGCCGAAGCGGCGATCGACCTTGTCCCGGAGGTTCTTCACGTAAGCATCGATGATGTTGGATGCGCCCTCGTCCATGTGACCACCCCACACGTGACGACGGATGGTCGCTCGCTGCACGACGTCACCCTCGTGGTGCATCAGGAACTCCAACAGGGCGAACTCCCGACTGGACAGCTCGATCGACGTGCCCTCCCATGTGACGCGCCGGGTCGCTGGTTCGAGTGTGAGCGGACCGCACACGAGCGCCGTCGGTCGCGGTGGGCGCCCGCGGCGGATGAGGGCGCGCAGCCGCGAGAGCAGCTCGCCGAACTCGAACGGCTTGACCATGTAGTCGTCGGCGCCGGCGTCGAGACCGGTGATGCGGTCGTTGACGTCACCAAGAGCCGTCAGGATGAGCACGGGTGTCCAGATCTCGGCCCGGCGGAGCTGGCGGCACACCTCGAATCCGTCGCGCCCTGGGAGCAGGATGTCGAGCACCACCGCGTCGTAGTCGACCGCCAGCGTCTTGGCCAGCGCTTCCTCTCCGTCGACGGCCAGGTCGACGGCGTAGCGGGCCGCCTCCAACCCGCGTCGCAGCACG
>JALZNU010000474.1 GCA_030857495.1 Actinomycetota bacterium
GGTCCGAGGCACTGATCGTCGCCAGCTCGTGGGTCGCGACCACGAGCGTCACCCCTGCGTGCTGGGCATCGAGCAGCAGCTCGAGCAGCGCACGGCGGCCGCTGACGTCGAGGCCGACGAACGGCTCGTCGACCAGCATCAGCGAGAAGGGGCGCACGAAGGCGAGCGCGATCGCCGCCTTCTGGCGCAGTCCTCTGCTGAACGACGCCGGCAGATCGTCGGTGCGTTGGGCGAGGCCGAGCCGCTCGACGAGCTCCGTCGCGCGCGGCACCCACTGCCCATTGCCACCGAGTCGGGCGATGTACTCGATGTGCTCCCACACGCTGAGGTCGTCGTAGAAGACGGGTTGGTCGCCCAGATAGGAGAGCTCGGCCCGGGCGGCGAGCGACCCCGCCGCGTGGCCGGCTACGGCGATCGTCCCCTCGCTCGGCTCGATCAGCCCGGCGCAGAGCCGCAGCAGTGTGCTCTTGCCACTGCCGTTGTGCCCGATCAGTGAGACACGTTCACCGGTGGTGACGGTGAGCTCCAGCGGTTCGAGCGCGACTGCGTCGCCGTACCGCTTGGCCACGCCCTCCGCCACGAGCGCTGTGGTCATCGCCTGCCCTCCTCGATGAACGCTCGCAGCCGCTCGCCGTAGTCGTTGTGCTTGCGAACCCACCATGCGCAGGCGGCGACGACGAGCAGCAGCCCGATCGATGACCGCACCGCCGTGTCGGCGGATGGCAGTTCACGCATCGCGAGCACTGGGAGCGCAGCGATGCAGCTGATGGCGACGGGCAGCAGTGTGCGCATCACGGTCGCGAAGCCGGCGAACTCGGGCATCGTCAGCGATGCCGAGGCGGTGCTGTCGGGGCTACGCGTCTCACCGGCGATGCTGACGACGGCGCCACACGCGCCGGCGAGGACGCACGGCACGGCGAGCGCGAATGCCGCGCCGGCGGCACCTGGCTCGAGCACGGCAACCGTGGCAGCGCCCACCAGTGCGAACGGGACGAGGACGACAGCCGGCACGACCATCGCCCTCAGCAGCACCGCATCCGTCGCTGCGGGGGACACCCCGGTGAGGTCGCGATGGTCTATTTCCTGGGACAGCGGCTCGAGGATCTCCATCGACATCGCGAACAGGCACACACCGATCGCGATCGCCGCCGGCGTCGTGCCCCGCAGCGTCACGACGGCTGCGAGGCCGGCGAGGACCGTGAGTGCACCGGAGCGTCCGAGCCTGGCGAGCGGGAGCCGAGCGATGGAGTGCCAACCGCGCCGGCGCACGGTGGCGCCGAGCGTGGCTGCACTCGTGCGCACGGCTCGCCGCGCGAACGGGATCGGCCACGGGCGCACGCGGGCGTGCTCGTTGCGCATCTGGCGGCGCAGCAGCACGACCGTGCGCAGATCCTGCATCGTGACGGCGAAACGCAGTTGGGAGACGAGGTCGGCGCGCCGCAGCAGTGGCTCGGGTCGCAGCTCGCCCGCCCGCCACAGTGCGAACGCAACGACGCCGATCGTCACTGCGACCGCTGCGACGTCGACGCCGTGTTGGCGCATACCCCAGAGGAAGAGGCTGCCGAACGTGTCCGCCGGTCCGGGAACGTCGGTCACGGCGCCAACCGCCTGGGCGCCGACGAGCAGCGCCCCGCCAGCGGTGGCGAGGGGTTGGCGCAGGCGTGTGACGTGGGCGACGACCGCCGTGGCAGCGAAGATCGCCACGGCGCACCCGCCGGCCACGGCTCCGGCCGCCGCCCATGCGGTGGCCGAGCCCGGCAGGCGTCGAGCGGCCAGCACACCGGCGACGACACCGACGAGCGCACCGGCGGCGGCGGTCGAGCGGATGCGCTGGGCGACGGGCCGGCGCATGACGACGCCGCGACAGATGGGTGCGAGGAGCAGATGGCGGACGTCGGGCGGTTCGAGCGCGACCGGCCCACCGTTCGCTCCGCTGCGAAGCCCGGCGGCAACAGTCACGGCGGCGATCAGCCCGAGCGCGCCAGGCCCGTGACGGGTGATGTCGGCGACCGTCGTGCTCGTCACGACAGCGTCGTTCACGGCGTCACTCGCAGCGACGATGGCGGCACCAGCGGCGAGCGCG
>JALZNU010000475.1 GCA_030857495.1 Actinomycetota bacterium
TGCAGCCCGTAGTCGTTGGCGACGCTGTAGCCGGCGATGTAGTCGCCGGCATCGGCGGGGGCCACGTTGCGGCACGTGCGGCCGATGACGATGGCGATCTCGCCCTCGTAGTTCAGCCACTTGCACCTGTCCGGCCGCACGACGTCGGCACCGTGTGAGTTGAGTGCCGTCACGGGCTTGTGGAAGTACGTCGGAGCCGGCGGCAGCTTGGTCATGAACTCGGCGACGCGGCTGGCGTAGTTGAGGTGGACGCAGACGATCTTCGTCGGCTCGACGGGCGGCAGGTGGACGGCGTCGGCGATGGTGACGCGCCGCCCGTCGCCGGCGACGAGGCTGTCACCCTCGCGCGTGGTGCTGGTCGGGTATCCGTCGAGCAGGATCCGTCGGTACTCGGGCATGTCTCCTCCGGTCAGTCGACGCTCGACGTTAGTGGCGATCGAGCTGACGGTGGCCTGGGCCGTGCGGCTCGATCAGGGTCTGGGCGGGAATTCTCGCGACTGCTGGAAGTGATCCCGCCCAGAGTGGTAGATGGGAGGAATCCCGCCCAGACGGTGGTGGGGGATCAGCGGGGGAGGTGCCAGTCGATCGGGGGCAGGCCGGCCTCCTCGAGGGCGGCGTTGGCGCGGCTGAACGGGCGTGAGCCGAAGAACCCGTTGTGCGCCGACAATGGCGACGGGTGCGCCGACTCGATCACGACGTGGCGAGTGCGGTCGACGTTCGCCGCCTTCGCCCGCGCTTTGCCGCCCCACAGGACGAACACGACACGCTCGGACTTGGCGTTGACGACCTCGATGACCCGGTCGGTGAACCGCTCCCAGCCCTTCCCGTGGTGCGAACCCGCCTGGCCCGCACGCACGGTCAGCGTCGTGTTGAGCAGCAGCACCCCCTGACGCGCCCACGCCTCGAGGTTGCCGTGTCCGGGCGGCTCGATGCCGAGATCGGTGCGCAACTCCTCGTAGATGTTGACGAGCGACGGCGGGATCCGCACACCTCGGGGAACCGAGAAGCACAGCCCGTGCGCCTGCTTCGGTCCGTGGTAGGGATCCTGGCCGAGCATCAGCACCCGGGTCGTCGCGTACGGCGTCAGGTGGAGCGCAGCGAACACGTCGTCGGGCGGCGGGTAGACGGGGTGGCGTGCCCGTTCGGTGGCCACGAACTCTTGCAGCGGACCCCAGTAGTCCTTGCCGAGCTCCTCCCGGAGGATCGGGTTCCAGTCGGTCGTCGCCACTCGACGCCGATGATGGCACGACTAGCGTGGCGCCATGGCAGAGATCCTCGATGTCGACCTGTTGGCGTTCGAGAACGGCAGTGGCGAGCAGCGGCGGGCGGTCGTCGACGGTGTCCGCACGAGCCTCGAGACCGGGTTCGTGTACGCACGTCACGACGTGCCGGAGGACGTGCTCGACACCGCGTACGGGATGCTCGTCGAGTTCTTCGAGCAGGACGCCGACACCAAGGAGCAGTTCGCCGCGCCCGGCAGCAACGGCCAGACCGGCTACACCGGCCTGCTCGTCGAGACCGCGGCGTCGAGCGACAAGCCGGACTGGAAGGAGATGCTCAACTGGGCGTCGCCGATCCCTTCGGGCCATCCGCTGAAGCGAAAGTTCCCCGGCGCCTACCCCGATCAGGTGATGCCAGAGGCCGCCGTGCCCGGCATCACGAAGGTGCTCTACGAGTTCCACGAACGGATTGCTGACCTGCAACGCCGGTTCCTTCGCGTCATCGCCGAGGGGATCGGCTGCCACGAGACGTTCTTCGACGAGATGGTGGCCGACGGCCCGACGCTCACCCGGGCAATCCGCTACCCGAGCATGGGCGACCTCCCGGGTGAGGGCCACGAGTGGGCCGCTGAACACGGCGACATCAACCTCATCACGGCGCTCCCGCGAGCGACGGCGCCCGGTCTGCAGGTCAAGGTCGACGACGACTGGGTCGACGCCGTGGCACCAGAGGGCCAGGTCATCATCAACACGGGCATCATGCTCGAGCGCCTCACCAACGGCGTGATCCCCATCGGCTGGCACCGCGTCGTCGCCGCGCAGGGCTACGAGGGCGAGCGCTACAGCGTGGTCCAGTTC
>JALZNU010000476.1 GCA_030857495.1 Actinomycetota bacterium
GTACGAACCCGGTTCACAGTTGTCGGGCTGGGTCGTTCCCGTGCTCGGCTCCGTGTCGTCGGTCGTGTCCGACGTCTCCGTCGTCTCGGTGTCGTCCGTCGTGTCGGTGCTGACGCGGGTGTCGCTGATCTCGGTCGGCGGGTCCGTGGTGACCCCTTTGTCCGGCTTGGGCACCCTGCCGCCAGGCGGGATCTTGATGATCTCGCCCGGGAACAGCCCGTGTTCGATGCCGTCAGCCCACTGGTTGTAGTTGACGATCTCGTCGACACCGACGTCGAACTTTTCTGCGATCAACGCCAGGAAGTCGCCCGCCTGCACTTCGTACTCCTGCTCGCCGGCGACGGTCTCGCCGGGCTCCGGCGGGGTCGTCCTGCCGGTGGTGGTCGTCGTGACCGGCTGGCGGGTGACGTAGCTCGTGGGCGCGATGGTGATGGTGGTGGACGTGCCGGCACCACTCGTGTCGTCGTCGCCGCATGCGCTCAGCGCTCCGACAAGCACGAACGCCACGCACAGCGCCGGGATCCGCACGCCCTTTGGAACCATGATCGATTTAGCGTAGGCCATTTCGACATCCAATCGTCACTATTCAAGTGGCGCGCTCGTCGTCCGCTTCGCTTCCTCCTCGCGCCGCGTGCTCCTCGTCGCTGGCGCTTCCCTCGTCGCCATGCCAAGCGCCAAGCGCAAAACCCAACAGCGAAGCGGACGACGAGCCCGCTACATGAGAGCTCGGTCGGTCGGCGCGATCGGCGTCGGGAGCGTCGTCTCGCCCTGCAGGTAGCGATCGACCCCGGCGGCGCAGGCGCGCCCCTCGGCGATCGCCCACACGATCAGGCTCTGGCCCCTACCCATGTCCCCCGCCACGAACACGCCCGGCACGTTGGTCATGAAGGTGTCGTCGCGAGCGACGTTGCCGCGCTCGTCGAGCGTGACGCCGAGCGAGTCGAGCCACGACGCCCGCTCCGGACCGACGAACCCGAGCGCCAGCAGCACGAGGTCGGCCGGCAGCTCACGCACGCTGGCCTCGAGTGGCTCGAAGCGACCGTCGCGCATCTCCACGTCGTGCACGCGCAGCGCGGCGACGTTGCCCTCACCGTCGTCGACGAACTCGGCGGTGCTGATCGAGTACATCCGGTCGCCGCCCTCCTCGTGGGCCGACGTGACGCGGTAGACGTTCGAGTACTGCGGCCACGGGTTGGCGTCGCTGCGCAGCTCGGGCGGTCGCGGCATGATCTCGAGCTGCGTCACCGAGGCCGCGCCGTGACGGTGTGACGTGCCAAGGCAGTCGGCTCCCGTGTCGCCGCCGCCGATGATGACGACGTGCTTGCCGGCTGCAGAGATCGGGGTGTCCGCGAGGTCGCCCTCCTGCACCCGATTGGACGGCGGCAGGAACTCCATCGCCTGGTGGATGCCCGCCAGCTCTCGCCCGGGCACGGGCAGATCGCGCCACGCCGTTGCACCGCAGGCGAGCACGATCGCGTCGTGGGACGCGAGCAGCACGTCGATGTCGATGCCGTCGCCGACGACGGCGTTCGTGCGGAATTCGGTGCCCTCCGCTCGCATCTGCGCCAGGCGCCGATCGAGGTGGTGCTTCTCCATCTTGAACTCCGGGATCCCGTAGCGCAGCAGGCCACCGATGCGGTCGGCGCGCTCGAGCACGACGACGTCGTGACCGGCCCGCGTGAGTTGCTGCGCTGTCGCAAGTCCCGCCGGACCCGATCCGATCACGACGACGCGCTTGCCCGTGCGCACCGTGGGCAGCTGCGGCTGGATCCAACCCTCGTCCCACGCCCGATCGACGATCGACACCTCGACCTGCTTGATCGTCACCGGATCGGCGTTGATGCCGAGCACGCACGCCGTCTCACACGGCGCCGGGCACAGGCGACCCGTGAACTCGGGGAAGTTGTTCGTCGCATGGAGTCGTTCGATCGCGTCGCGCCAGTGGTCGCGGTAGACGAGGTCGTTCCAGTCGGGGATCAGGTTGCCGAGCGGGCAGCCGTTGTTGCAGAACGGGATTCCGCAGTCCATGCAGCGACCCGCCTGGCGTTCGAGCGCCTGGCGATCGAACG
>JALZNU010000477.1 GCA_030857495.1 Actinomycetota bacterium
ACCGGACCCGATACTGCTCACCGAGTGGATCGCGCCGGGGGCCTTCGTCGTCCCCTACGGGACGATGAGCGCCGTCGAGCTCGATCTGCTCGACATCATCGACAAGGTCGTCGTCGACGACTGGGGTCAGTGCCGCACCGGGCAATTCGGCTCGCTGCGCGCCCACGTCGAGACGGGCCGCCTGAGCGAGGAGACCCTGCACGCCGAGCTCGGCCAGATCTGCGCCGGCCTGGCACCGGGCCGTGAGCGAGACGACGAGCGCACCCTCCTGTGGCACCGTGGCCTGGCGACCACCGACATCGCCCTCGGCCACCTCCTCTACACGAGAGCCAAAGGGCGCGGCATCGGCACGATGCTGCCGTACAGGTAGAGAATTCCTGGGCACAGGAGTGCCTCGGCCGTCACGCGCGGCGAGGGAAGCGCCAGCGACGAGCCGCACGCGGCGCGAGGAGAAAGCGGAGCGGACGACGAGCCCGCAGCAATGAGGAGGAAGCGCAGCGGACGACGAGCCCGCAGAATCACGGTTACAGCTCTGAGGCGTAGTTCTGGGTGACGGGCTTGAGGCGGGTGTCGGTGCCGAAGAAGGCGTGGCGGCTCATGTCGGCGGTGAACCGGCTCGCCGGCGGCGTCCGTCCGAGCGCCTCGGCGACGCTGCGGATGTGGTGCGGCGCGGCGCCGCAGCAGATGCCGAGGTAGTTGATGCCGAGATCGTGCGCCGCCGTGGCGAACGCCCCCATCTCGTAGCGGTTGCACGTGAACGGGTCGAGCGCAGTCGGGAACGGGCGCCCGTCGGGGATCAGGTCCGTCGCCGGATCGGTGAGCGACTGGAACGTCGGTTCGGCGTCGGTCGTGCGGTACGGCACCGGCAGCGCGGCGAGGTGGCCGTCGCAGGCGGCGCGCACGTCGGCGAGCAGCGGCAGCATCGTGGCCGGGCCACGGATGCAATTGAGGCCGACCACGTCGGCGCCGGCGTCCTCGATGCGCTTGCACGCCTCGGCGGGCGACCAGCCCTCGCGGGTCTCGGCATGGCGGTGGATCGTGACCGTGATCACCGCGTCGAGCCCCGCCTCCTTGATCACCTCGAGCGCCAGGATCGCCTCGCTGGCGTACGAGAACGTCTCGGCGATCACCATGTCGACGCCGGCCTCCGCCGCCCACGCCACCTGCTCGGTGAACATCTCACGCACGATCTGGTGGCTCTGCACCATGTCGGGATCGAACACGTTGGTGTTGCAGATGTTGCCGGCGAAGAGTGAGTCGTGCTCGGCGGCGACCTCCTTGGCAATCGACAGCGCCTGGCGGTTCATCGTCTCGAGGTCGCCCTCGCGCCCGATCAACGCCAGCTTCTCGCGGTGGGCGTAGTACGTGAACGCTTCGACGACGTCAGAGCCGGCGTGCACGAACTCGCGGTGCAACTGGGCGACGAGCCCGGGCTCTTCCAGTACGACCTCCGGCACGAACGCGCCCGCCTGGAGGTAGCCCCGCCGCTCGAACTCGAACAGGTATCCCTCGGCGCAGATGACAGGTCCTGCATCGAGACGGTCACGAAGTCGCGTCATCGAAGCAACGCTAGGGGTCCCACCGGCGATTCTCATCGCGATCTGACGCCAGTCCTGGCGTGCGATCGCGATGAGAATCGGTGAGGGGGACGGCTACCTTCGAAGTGTGATCGTCCTCGGCGCCGACGCCCCGCTCGACCTCGAGCGCTACTGGCGCATCGTCACCGACCACGAATCCGTGGTGATCGACGACGACGCGCTCGCCCACGTGGGTGCACGGCGCCAGGCGATGGAGGACCATCTCGCCGTCGGCGTCCCGGCGTACGGGGTGACGACCGGGCTCGGCTTCCTCGCCGACCGACCCGTCGCCGCTGCCGACCAGGCAGACCTGCAGCGCTCGATCCTCGTCGGTCGCGCCGCCGGCGTCGGCGAGCCGTACAGCGAGCGGATCGTGCGCGGCACGATGCTGCTGCGACTGAACGGCTTCCTCGCAGGGTTCGCCGGTGTCACGGCCGACCTGTGCGCGTTCCTCGTGAATCGGCTCAACGAGGGGTGGTTCCCCGTCGT
>JALZNU010000007.1 GCA_030857495.1 Actinomycetota bacterium
GCGAGTCGCGTACCGGTGTCGGCTGGCCGCTCGGTGACGAAGACGTCGACGGGCTTGCCCCATCGTTCGCGCTCTGCCTCGAGCGCACCGACGGCCTGCGCCGCGGCCAGCGCACCGGTGCTCGCGACGACGACGACGAGAAACCAGAACAGCGTCGGCCGGCGAGCGAGCGCCCGTCGCAGCCGCGTGACGACGTTGCCGAGGTGCGCCATGACGCCGACCGTACCGACGCCCAAGTCGCGAGCGACGCGGTGGCGTGCTGTCAGTTCCCGGTCGACGAGCCGGACGAACCCGACTTTTTCGACTTGTCCGACGCGCCGGACGAGCCCGAGCCGCCAGAGCCCTTGTCGGACGATCCCGACGACGTGTCCGACTTGCCCGACGAATCCGACCTGCTCGGCGAGCCGGACGATCCGGACGATTCCGAGCCGCTCGACGTCGAGTCCGACGACGAGCCTGAGGATGCCGACGATTCGGACGACGAGGCTCCGTCGGTCGAGCTGGTCGACTTGGAGCGCGACGACGACCGGCTGTCGGTCTTGTAGAAACCGCCACCCTTGAACGTGACGCCGACGGGCGTGAACACCTTCTTCACGGGGCGCAATTCGCCGCTCTCCGGGTGCACGGCCTCGGTCAGTGCATCGTCGGTGAACGCCTGGGACACGTCGATGGTCTCGCCGCTGTCGAGGAATCTGTAGACGTAGGTCGGCATCGAGAACGCGAGGCTATCGTCGCCCGCATGCAGGTTCGCAGTGCGGTGATCCCGGCCGCCGGTCTCGGCACCAGGTTCCTGCCGACCACGAAATCCGTCCCGAAAGAGCTGCTGCCGATCGGTGACCGGCCGGGTCTGCAGCTCGTCATCGACGAGGCGGTGGGTGCCGGCATCGACCACTTCGTCATCGTGTCGAACCGCTCGAAGCCGGCGATCGAGTCCTACTTCGAACCGGCCCCCGCGCTCGTTGCGGCCCTGGAGGCGAGCGGACGTCGCGAGCTGGCGGCGACAATCAGCGGCATCGGCTCGGACTGGCGGGTCACGATCGTCTACCAGGACGAGCCGCGTGGGCTCGGACATGCGGTCGGGTGCGCTCGCGACGCCGTCGGCGACGAGCCGTTCGCCGTCCTGTTGCCGGACGAGCTGATGGGCGACTCCTCGCTCCTCGCCCACATGAACGGACTCTGCCTGCGCACTGGTGGGAGCGTTGTCGCGCTCAAGGAGGTGCCGACCGACGAGGTGAGCGCCTACGGCGTGATCGACCCGGCAGGACCGGTGAACGACGACGGCGAGGTGCCGATCGCCGACCTCGTGGAGAAGCCACCGATCGACGCCGCGCCCTCCAACCTGATCCTGATCGGCCGGTACGTGCTCACGCCCGACGTGTTCGACGAGATCGCCGCGCTGCGCCCCGGCGCCGGCGGCGAGCTGCAGCTCACCGACGCGCTCCGGGCGCAGGCGACTCGGGCACCGTTCCACGGCGTCGTGTCCGACGTCTCGCGCCACGACACGGGCAACCCGCTCGGTCTGCTGACGGCATCCGTCGAGTGGACGTTGCGCGACCCTCAGTCCCGCGACGAGCTGCGCAGCTTCCTCGACGAGGTCACGTCGCGTCCGACGCCGTGAGCGCGCCGAGCTGGCGCGCCCACGTACTCGACCGCTTCGTCACGCCGAACCCTGCCCGCTCGTAGAGCCCGAGCGCACCTGTCCCGTTCTCGGAGTCGACGCCGAGGCTGGCGGCGTCGATGCCGGCCGCCTTCCACGCCGCCAGCGCGGCGGCGAGGAGTGCCCGCCCGGCGCCCGTGCCGCGGCACGGGGGGAGCGTGCCGATCTGGCCGAGGAAGACCTCGTTCCGACCGCTCGCCACGTTGTCGGCCACGTAGACGTAGCCGAGCGCGTACCCGCTGACGTCGCCTTCGCGGTCGACGGCGAGCACCGACAGGTCGGGCCGGAAGGCCTTCGAACCCGTGAACCACGACTTCCACTCCTGGGGCGTGCGCTCCGTCGACCCGTAGTGGCCGCGGAACGCAACGTTGTGCGCACGCCGGATCTCGTCGTCGCGGTCCCAGGTGAACGGCTCGATCGTGATCCCGTCGGGCGCGACGACGTCGGGTACGGCGCTGTCGAGAGTGCGGCTCATCTCGAACCAGTGGCGCACGGGTTCGAGTCCGAGCTCGCGGGCAAGCGCCCTGCGACCCTCGTGGTGCTCGCTGATGTCGATGCCGAATGTCGCCGGCGCCTCCCCGAACCGGGCCTTGTGGAGCTCCTCGGCACGAGCGAGCTGCCACGTCAGCAGCTCGCGACCGATGCCCTGGCGGCGGTGACCCGGGTCGACGACACCCGAGCACCACACGGTATGCACCTCGCGCATCACCACCTGGCCGACGACGGCGCCGCAGGCGACGAACGTGCCGTCGCGCACGGCCACCCGCGTGTCGTGTTCGAGGTCGATCGTGTCCGCCATGAAGTGCTCGCGCACGTCGTCCTCGTCGTAGTGCTCGCCGAACTCGTCGACCGCTTCGGCGGCGGCCAGCAGGGCCGTCAGACCAGCCGCGTCGTCGGTGCCGATCGGCCGCCAGAACGTGTCCATGGCCCACGACGGTAGGGACCGCACCAACCTCGCCGCCAACGAGTTGTCGCCTACGCTCCCGGCCATGCCGCTGACCTCCGAGGAGTCGCGCGTGCTCGCCTGCCTCATCGAGAAAGAGGCGACCGTCCCCGACAGCTACCCGCTGACGCTCAACGCGCTGCGCCTGGCGTGCAACCAGGCGACGAACCGGCATCCGATCGTCGCCTACGAGGATCGCGCCGTCGAGGCGGCCCTGCTGTCGCTGAAGTCCATCGGGCTCGTCCGGTTCGTGTTCCCCTCGCACGGTGGCCGCACGGTGCGTTACCGCCAGACGGCCGACGAGCGCTGGCGGCTCTCCCCGGCCGAGCTCGGCGCGCTGTCGGTGCTCGTGCTGCGCGGTCCGCAGACGACGGCAGAGATCCGCACCCGTGCCGAGCGCATCGCCGGCGGGGCGTCGCAGTCCGAGGTCGAAGAGGCGCTCGACGCACTGGCCGGACGCAGCCCCGAACCGCTGGCGGTTCGTCTCGAACGCCACCCTGGCGAGCGCGACCAGCGCTGGTCCGACCTGCTCACGGGCAAGGTGCCCGACATCGCGCCGCTCGTCGAACTGTCCGCCGAGCAGCCGGACGTGACATCGGATGCGGCGTCGCTCGCGTCAGGCGAGCTCGGTGACGACCTCGACGACCTCGCCGGTGAGGTCGCCGCGCTGCGCGCCAGGCTCGATCGCCTCGAGCTGCTCCTCGGCCTCGACGACCACACGACGTAGTGGGTCCGCACACCGTCGGCTCCCACATCGACCTCCGTCAGCGACCTCCGCCAGCGCCGCGTGTCATCGCTGACGCGGGCATCTGGAGTCTCTGCCGTGGGCGTCCGGGAGGTGGCGGCCCAGGAGTACGTTGCGGTCGATGATCCCTCTCGACGAGGCGCAGCGCGTCGTTCTTGATGCCTGCCCTCCGCTCGCGCCGGTCGATTGCGACCTCGCCGACGCCGTCGGCCTCGTGCTCGCCGCCGACGTCGTCGCCGACGAGCAGGTGCCGCCGTTCGACAACTCTGCCGTCGACGGGTACGCCGTCATCGCCGCCGACGTCGACGTCGCGCCCGTCACGCTCGAGATCGTCGACGAGGTCGCCGCCGGAGCCGCATCGACGACGACGCTGCAGCGCGGTCAGGCGATCCGGATCATGACGGGCGCGCCCATCCCGCAGGGCGCCGACGCCGTCGTGATGGTGGAGCACGCCGAGCTGGTCGACGACCGCACCGTCCGCCTGGACGCCACCGCGGCGTCCGGTGCTGCCGTCCGGCTCGCAGGCAGTGACGTCGAGGTCGGCGACCACGTGGTGCCGGCCGGCATCGTTGTCAGCGCCGCAGTCCTCGGCACGCTGGCGAGCGTCAACGCCCGCAGGGTGCGGGCGCATCCCCGACCGAGCGTTGCCGTGCTTGCGACCGGCGACGAGCTCGTGAGCGACGGCGGACCTCTCGCGCCAGGACAGATTCGTGAGACGAACCTGCGGATGCTGGTCGTGCTGGCGGAGCAGGCAGGCTGCGACGTGACCAACGCGGGTGTCGTCGCCGACGACGACGCCGTGCTCGAGACGACCTTGCGGGCGGCGGCGAGCGAGCACGACGTGATCGTCACGAGTGGTGGCGTGAGCATGGGCGACTACGACGTCGTCAAAGCCGTGCTCGGCCGTATCGCCGACATGCGCTGGATGCAGATCGCGATCAAGCCGGCGAAGCCGTTCGCGTTCGGTTTGCTCGACGGCGTGCCCGTGTTCGGCCTGCCGGGCAACCCGGTCAGCGCCCTCGTCAGCTTCGAGCTCCTCGCCCGGCCGGCACTGCGCCGGATGATGGGGATGCAACGGCTGATGCGCCCGAGCGTGATCGCGATCTCCGACGACGGGATCGAGCGTCGGCCCGACGGCAAGGTGCACTTCCAGCGCGTCGTGGGTACGTTCGAGGAGGACGGGCGCTACCACGTCACGAACGTCGCAGGTCAGGCGAGTCACCAGCTCGCGGCGACGGCGATGGCGACGGCGCTCGCCGTCGTGCCCGACGGCGACGGGTTGCCGGCGGGCTCGGAGGTCGCGGCACTGGTGCTGGGCGACTGAACCCGTATCCTGTCCACGTGACCGCCGATCTCGTCGACTCCTTCGGACGCATCGTGCGCGACCTGCGGATCGCAGTCACCGACCGCTGCAACTTCCGCTGCACGTACTGCATGCCGGCCGAGGGGCTGCAATGGCTGCCTCGTGACGAGATCTTGTCGTTCGAGGAGATCGAGCGCATCGCCGCGCTGCTCGTGCGCCGCTACGGCGTGGAGGGCATCCGGCTGACGGGCGGCGAGCCGACGGTTCGCGCCCACCTCCCGGTGCTCGTCGAGAAGCTCGCTGCGCTGGGTGTCGACCTGTCGATGACCACCAACGGCACATCGCTGCGGCTCCTCGCCGCCGACCTGCGGTCGGCGGGCCTTCGTCGCGTGAACGTCAGCCTCGACACGCTGCACCGCGAGCGCTTCAGCGAGATGACGCGCCGCGACGAGCTGGATCGCGTGCTCGACGGCATCGATGCCGCGGTCGAGGCTGGGTTCTCGCCGGTCAAGATCAACGTCGTCATCGAGCGTGGTGTGAACGACGGCGAGGTGCTCGATCTCGCTGTGTTCGGCCGCGAGCGGGGCGTCGAGATCCGGTTCATCGAGTTCATGCCGCTCGATGCTCAGGACGAGTGGGATCGCTCGAAGGTGCTGAGCCAGGACGAGATCGTCGCCACGATCGGTGCCGAGTTCCCGATCGAGCGGATGTCGGCACGCGGTGCCGCGCCCGCCGACCGCTGGCGCTACCTCGACGGTGGCGGCACGATCGGCGTGATCCCCACGGTCACGCACGCCTTCTGCGGTGACTGCGACCGTGTGCGCATCACGGCGGACGGGCAGTTCCGCACCTGCCTGTTCGCTGTCGACGAGATCGACCTCAGGGCAGCGGTGCGGCGCGGGGACGACGACGAGGCGATCGCCCGCCTGATCGAAGACGCCGTCGCCGCCAAGTGGGCGGGCCACCAGATCAACCAGGTCAACTTCGTCCGCCCCGTGCGCTCGATGTCGCAAATTGGCGGCTGATCATGAGCGAGCTGCCGTTCACCCACCTCGATCCGCTCGGCCGGGCGCGCATGGTCGACGTCACGCCGAAGGAACCGACGCATCGCAGGGCGCTCGCCCGCTGCAAGGTGTTCATGCGGCCCGAGACCACGGCGGCCATCGCCAACCGCGAGGTGAAGAAGGGTGACGTGCTCGCCGTCGCACGGGTTGCCGGGATCCAGGCGGCAAAGCGCACCTCCGACATGATCCCGCTGTGCCACCCGCTCCTCGTCGGCGCCGTGTCGATCAACTTCGAGATCGGCGACGACTTCGTCGCCGTCGAGGCGCACGTCGACACGGTCGACCGCACGGGCGTCGAGATGGAGGCGTTGCATGCCGCCTCGACCGCTGCGCTCACGATCTACGACATGTGCAAGTCGGCCGATCGGGCGATGGTGATCGGTGATCTGACGCTGTGGGAGAAGACCGGGGGACGTTCCGGCACGTTCCGGCGCAGCGATCTCGACGGCGTCGACGGCGACGGCCGGACCGTCTGAGACGGTCCTGAAACCGGCCCGGTCGCCATGATCGTTGTCGCGCCGCTCGGATTGTCGTAGAATCGTAACGAAGTACACGAGTGTTCGATCTGCCGCACCGATTCGCGGATGGCTGCACGCTCAAACGTTCGCAAGATCGAGGCATCAACACACATGGGTCAAGTCGTCCTGCTCGTCGTCGGAGCTGCATGGGCAGCAGTCCTCCTCCCGCCACTCCTGCGGTCGAGGGGCCAGAACCGACCCAACTCGTCGGTGTCGGACTTCCGCGATCAGCTCTCCTCGTTGCAGCGCGTGTCGCGCAGCGTGCACATGCGCTCGATGGGCCGCTCGCTCGTCGCCGGCCCGATGGAACGGCCGAGCCCCCGAGGGCCGCTCGAAGGCTCGCACCGCAGCATCACGCTGCACCCGACGACGGGTAAGTCCGACACCGGGGCGCACGCCATCGTCACGCCGCAGACGGCCGATCCCTCGCGGCGCCGCCGCGGGGTCGAACCGGCGCCTCGGCGTCGCAGCGAGCCAGCCCGTGGCGAGCGGTCGCACCGTCAGCTGGCCGTGCGTCGCGAGGGCACCGATGCGCTCAAGCGCCGTCGCGCCAACGTGCTGTTCGTGCTCGCGCTCGCCAGCGTGACGACACTCGTGCTCGCCCTCGCCATCGACTCGACCCCGCTGTTGTACGCCTTCGGCGGTGTCTTCGTCGTGCTCGCCGGCTACATCTTCTTGCTCGGTCGAGCCCGCCAGCGGGACCTCGACGTTCGCGAAGTCGTCGAGATGACGCCCGTCGAGCCCCAGGGTCGGCCTCGCCCGCGCCCCGATCGTGATGCCCGCTACGACCCGTCGCTGCCCCGCAATCGTGAGGCGCGTGACCGCTGGGACGCCGGTCGTCCGGAGGGCGAACGCCGACCACAGGAGCGCGGACAGTACCCGAGCCCGCGGCGCGTGGCCGAGCCGCGTTCGCTCCCGGCCGACCGCAGCGGTCGGCGCATCGCCGGTCGTGAGTACCCGACGACGGCGCCCCGCAACGGTGTACGTGAGCGCCAGACGCGCCAGCACCGCCTCGACCTCGCCTGAGCCGTCGCGCCGCTACACTCGTCCATCCGCCGGGGCTGTAGCTCAGTTGGTAGAGCGCGACAATCGCACTGTCGAGGCCAGGGGTTCGATTCCCCTCAGCTCCACGTCTCGAGTCGTATCTGCACCTTGATGTTATGATGCGGTGATGCGAACAACGCTCGATTTGGATCCGACGGTCGTCGCTGCGGCACGGTCGAAGGCGCGCTCGGAAGGGATCTCGCTCGGTCGGGCGGTCTCCGAACTCGCCCTCCGCGGATTGGCCCGAGCCGGCGCCGGCGCCGACATCGTCGACGGGTTCCCTGTGCTCGCCGGTGCTCCTGGACACGTCCTCACCGACGACGATGTCGAGCGGCTCCGCGACGATGACTGAGCCCGTTCGTCTGCTGGACGTCAACGTGCTGGTTGCCCTCACGGTCGATGCTCACGTGCATCACGGCGCAGCCCACCGAGCGCTCGACCGGATGCCCGGAGCTTGGGCGACCTGCCCGCTCACCGAGTCGGCGCTCGTTCGGCTGTTGATGAACCCGGCGACGACCGGACGTCGAGTCGCTGCGGTCGACGCCGTCGCCGTACTGAGCGCGATCCGGACGCAACCGGGCTGGACGTTCATCGCCGATGCGACATCGCTCGCCGAGGCGACGATCGATCACTCGGTGATGATGGGAACGAAACAAGTCACGGACTTCCACCTCGTCAACCTCGCCGCTGCTCACCACGCCCTGCTGGCGACGTTCGACTCCCGCCTGCCCGGTGCGTTGGTCGAGTCCGACCGACGTCACGTCGAGGTGATCGCCGCCTCGTGACCGCGTAGCCTCGTAGCCTCGCGTCGTGGCGTACTGGTTGATCAAGTCCGAGCCGAGCGACTTCTCCTACGACGACCTCGTGGCGGCGAAGCGCGAGGGGTGGGACGGGGTTCGCAACTACCAGGCGCGCATCTTCCTGCGTCAGATGGAGGTCGGCGATCAGGCGATCTTCTACCACTCGATGGCGAAACCGCCCGGTGCCGCTGGGGTGTGCGAGATCGTGAAGGGCGCCGAGCCGGACCCGACGCAGTTCGACCCGTCGGCCAAGTACTACGACCCGACGTCGGATCCCGACGACCCGCGCTGGGTGTGGGTGACGGTGGCGCCGGTACGGGCGCTGCGCTTCGTGCCGCTGGCCGAGCTGCGGTCGATGCCCGAGCTCGCCGAGTGCCGGCTGTTGGCGAAGGGCAACCGGCTCTCGGTGCTGCCGCTCACCGACGCCGAGTTCGACGCCATCGTGCGCGCCGGGAGTTGACGCTTCCGGCGCCGTGCTGCTGCGGGCTCGTCGTCCGCTTCGCTTTCTCCTCGCGCCTTGTGCGGCTCGTCGCTGGCGCTTCCCTCGCCGCGTCGTGCCGGAAAGTGCCTACTCAGTCGATATCGAACGTGACGCCTTGGGCGAGGGGGAGCGATGTCGAGTAGTTGACGGTGTTCGTGGCTCTGCGCATGTAGCCCTTCCAGGCGTCCGAGCCGGACTCGCGCCCGCCGCCCGTCTCCTTCTCGCCGCCGAACGCGCCGCCGATCTCGGCGCCGGACGGGCCGATGTTGACGTTGGCGATGCCGCAGTCCGAACCCGTCGCCGACACGAATTGCTCGGCCTCACGCACGTCGTTGGTGAAGATGCTCGACGCCAGCCCCTGCGGAACGTCGTTGTGAACTGAGATCGCCTCGTCGAGGTCGTCGTACGTCATCACGTACAGCAGTGGACCGAACGTCTCGGTTCGCACGATGTCGCTCTGGGCCTTCATCGCCATGATCGCCGGCTGCACGTACGACGCATCGGGCGCCTCGTCGGTGAGGATCCGGGTGCCACCGACCACCAGCTCGCCACCGTCGGCAGCAGCCGACTCGATGGCATCGACCACACGCTGGCCCGCAGCGACGTCGATGAGCGGGCCGACCAGGGTGCCCTCGGCGAGCGGGTCGCCGATCGGCACCGACTGATACGCCGCAGCGAGGCGGTCGACCAACTCGTCGCGCACCGACTCGTGGACGATCAGGCGGCGCAGGCTCGTGCAGCGCTGGCCGGCGGTGCCGACGGCGGAGAACGCGATGCCACGCACGGCCAGCTCGACGTCCGCGCTGGGAGCGACGATCGCTGCGTTGTTTCCACCGAGCTCGAGGATCAGCCGCCCGAACCGTTCGGCCACGACGGGCGCCACGGCACGCCCCATGCGCGTCGAGCCCGTCGCCGAGACGATGGCCACGTCACGGTGGGCGACGAGTGCGGCTCCGGCATCGACGCCACCGTGGAGCACCTGGTTGAGATCGTCAGGCGCGCCCACGTCGGCTGCCGCGCGTCGGAACAGGGCGTCGCAGGCGACGGCCGTCAGCGGCGTCTTGTCGCTCGGCTTCCAGATCACGGGATCGCCGCAGACGAGCGCCAGCGCCGCGTTCCACGACCACACGGCGACAGGGAAGTTGAACGCTGTGACGACGGCGCACGGACCCATTGGGTGCCACGTCTCCATCAGCCGGTGGCCGGGGCGTTCGCTGGCGATGGTGAGGCCGTGCAGCTGGCGTGAGAGACCGACGGCGAAGTCGCAGATGTCGATCATCTCCTGCACCTCGCCGAGGCCCTCGGAGCGGATCTTGCCAGCCTCGATCGACACGAGCTCGCCGAGCGCCTCCTTGTGTTCGCGCAGCAGCTCGCCGAGCCGCCGGACGAGGTTGCCGCGGATCGGCCCTGGCGTGGCACGCCAGACGGTGAACGCCTCCATGGCCCGTGCGATGGTGGCGTCGACGTCGCCGGTCGAGCCGGCTGCGCCGAGCGAACCGCCGGTGATCGGGGTGCGCGCCTCGACGTCGCCCGATGGTGCGCCGGCGCCGCACTCGGCGAGGATCGCACCGACCCTGTCGGCCAGCACCTGCGTGGTGGGAAGGAGGCTCACTTCGTCGCTCCCACCTGGTCGAGGGCCTGCGAGAACAGCTCGACGGCGGTGTCGGCCTGCTCCATCGTGACGACCAAGGGCGGTGCCATGCGAACGGAGCGTTCGCCGCACGTCAAGATGAGCAGGCCCTGCTCGAAGCAGGCGAACTCCACGGCTGACGCCGTGTCGTGGTCGGGAAGATCGATGCCGATCATCAGCCCCCTGCCACGAACCTGGCCCATCAGCGGCTGCGTCTCCGCCAATTCGCCGAGGCGTCCGATGAGGTGCTTGCCGACGAGCGCGGCGTTGTCGGCGAGCTCGCACTCGACGAGGTCGAGCGTTGCCACCGCCGCGGCGCAGGCAACGGGGTTGCCGCCGAACGTCGAACCGTGGCCGCCGGGCTTCCAGTCCATCACGTCGGGCTTCGTCAGGATGCCGGCGAGCGGCAGGCCACTGGCGATGCCCTTGCCGAAGCACATGATGTCGGGCTCGACGTCGTCGTGCTGGGCCGCCCACATCGAGCCTGTGCGACCGACACCCGACTGGATCTCGTCGACGACGAGCAGGATGCCGTGGTCGTCGCACAGCGTGCGGAGGTCCGCGAGCCAGCCGGCCGGTGGGACGATGTACCCGCCCTCGCCCTGCAGCGGCTCGACGAAGATGGCGGCGACGTCGGCGGGGTCGGTGATCTTGGAGAACAGCACCCGCTCGATGTACTCGGCGCCGGTGAGGGCGTCGGCGTCGTACGGGTCGTGGTACGGGGCGTGGAAGCTGCCAGGTGTCACGATGCCGAACCCGGCCCGCTGGCGCGCCTTGCTGGCCGTGAGCGACAGGCTGCCGAGCGTGCGGCCGTGGAAGGCGCCGAAGAAGGCGATCACGTTGGAGCGGCGCGTGCGGTGGCGGGCAAGCTTCAGCGCCGCCTCGACGGCCTCGGTGCCCGAGTTGGACACGAACACCTTGGCGGCGTCGTCCATCGGCGCCAGTCCTGCGATGCGCTCGCAGAAGTCGGCGAAGGATGGCAGGTAGAAGTCACTCGAGCAGTAGTGCAGGACGTTGTCCACCTGGGCGTGGATGGCTGCGTTGACCTGTGGGTGCGCGTGGCCCGCGGCCGTGACAGCGATGCCGGCGTTGAAGTCCAAGAAGCGGTTGCCGTCGACGTCCTCGAGTACGCACCCGCGCCCTCGTGCGACGACGAGCGGGTAGAGCCGCGTCAGTGACGGGCTCGTGACCGCCTCGTCGCGGGCGATGATCTCGCGGGCGAGCGGGCCGGGTCGTTCGGTGACGAAGTGCGGCGCCGTTCCGAGATCGTTAGGGCGGTCGATGCCGTGGGCGGGCGTCGTGGTGGTCAGCGTCATCAGCGGGCTCCCTGGTGGTGGGCATTCCAGAACGTCGCCCCAACTGTAACGTTTGTTCCGGCCAGTATCGTTGCTCGCGATGGGTGCGGCGAGGCCCGACGACCTGGACGATCTGGAGCGGGCGTTGCTCGACGGCGTCGAAGGCCTCGCCGCTGCCGCGCCCGACTGCTCCGAGCCGCTCGACACCGAGCTGCTCGACACCGAACTGATCGACACGGTGTTCTCGGCGCAGCTCGACAGCCGTCATCTCGATCACGCCGCACGGTGGCTGCGGGTGAGGGGACTCGGCTTCTACACCATCGGCTCGGCCGGTCATGAGTCCAACGCCTGGGTCGCAGCCGCGCTCGCGCCCACCGACCCTGCGCTGCTGCACTACCGCTCGGGCGGGTTCTACCTCGCACGGTCACGCCAGGTCGTCGGCAACGACGGGCGGTGTCACGACGGCGTCCGCGATGTGCTGCTCGGCTTGCTCGCTTCCGTCGACGAGCCCATCGCCGGTGGACGCCACAAGGTGTTCGGCCACCCCGAACTCGCCGTCATCCCGCAGACGTCGACGATCGCCTCGCACCTCCCGAGAGCCCTCGGCGTCGCGTTCGCCATCGGCAGGGCGCGAAAGCTCGGGCTCGACATGCGATGGCCCGCCGACGCACTCGCCGTGTGCTCGTTCGGCGACGCCTCGCTCAACCATTCGACGGCGCAGGGCGCGCTCAACGCTGCCGCGTTCACCGCCCACCAGCGCATCCGTGTGCCGTTGCTGTTCGTCTGCGAGGACAACGGGTGGGGGATCAGCGTCCCGACCCCTCCGGGCTGGGTCGCCGCAGCGCTGTCCCAGCGGCCAGGGCTCCGCTACGCCGCTGCCGATGGGAGTGATCCCGTCGAGGTGTTCACCCAGGCTCGACTGCTCGCCGACCATGTCCGTACGACCGGCCGGCCCGCCGTGCTCCACCTCCGAACCGTCCGCTACGGCGGCCACGCCGGCAGCGACGTCGAGGCGGCCTACCGCTCGCCGACGTCGATGCGCGCCGACCTCGCTCGTGATCCGTTGCTGGCCACCGCGGCGCTGCTCGTGGCGAGCGGTCGTGCAACGCCCGACGAGATCGCCGAGCGCTACCTCGTCGGACGCATCGCCGTGCGCACGCTCGCCGACGAGCTGTCGAGCGGGCGGACCCTCGCCACGGCCGACGAGGTGGTGGCACCGCTCGCGCCGCGCCGTCCCGACGCGGTCGCCCACCTGGCGCGACGCTCCGGTGACGATCGCCTCACGGCGCAGGGTCGCCGCCCGGAGGACGAGGGTCGCCTGACGCTCGCCGAGACGATCAACCGGACGCTGCACGATGCGCTCGCCGCCGATCCACACGTGCTCGTGTTCGGCGAGGACGTCGGCGTCAAGGGCGGCGTCTACGGCGTCACCCGCAACCTCGCTCGCAAGGTCGGCGCCGGCCGCGTGTTCGACACCCTGCTCGACGAGCAGTCGATCCTCGGGCTCGCACTCGGCACCGCGGTATCCGGCTTCGTGCCGGTCCCCGAGATCCAGTACCTCGCGTACCTCCACAACGCAGAGGACCAGCTGCGCGGTGAGGCGGCGAGCATGTCGTTCTTCTCCAACGGCCAGTACCGCAACGGGATGGTGGTGCGCGTCGCCGGCTATGGCTACCAGCGCGGCTTCGGCGGCCACTTCCACAACGACAACGGCGTCGCCGTGCTGCGCGACATCCCGGGTCTCGTGATCGCCTCGCCGTCGCATCCCGCCGATGCGGCACCCATGTTGCGCACGTGCATCGCCGGCGCGGCCGCCGACGGCACGGTGTCGGTGTTCCTCGAACCGATCGCCCGTTACCACACCCGCGAGCTACACGAGCCGGGCGACGACGGATGGACCGCCGAGTACGCCCCGCCCGCCCGTTGGGGTGACATCCACGTGCCGATCGGTGCGCCCCGCCTCGTGCGCGAGGGGAACGACGTGCTCGTCGTGTCGTGGGGCAACGGCGCCTACATGTCGGCTCGTGTCGCCGAGCGCTGCGCGGCGGAGGGTATCTCGTGTGCGGTTCTCGACGTGCGCTGGTTGGCGCCGCTGCCCATTCGCGAGATCGCCGCCCGCGCCACCGACGTCGGGCGCGTGCTCGTCGTCGACGAGACGCGTCACTCCGGCGGCGTCGGCGAGGCGATCGTCGCCGGTCTCGTCGAGCACGGTTTCGGCGGGACGACGACGCGTCTCGCCGCACGTGACTCGTTCATCCCGCTCGGCGACGCTGCGCAACTCGTCCTCGTCGCCGAGGACGACATCGCCGACGCCGTCCGACGCCTCGCCGCTCGTTGAGCGCTGGAATCTCGGCTCGGCCTCAGAGCGCGGCGGCGAAGCGTTCGCCCTCGCGGCGCAGCACCTCGTTGTTGACGAGCTGACGCTCGAGCACCTGGCGCAGCGTCTCCGCGGCCTGCTCGATCGAGTGCTCGGCGAAGAAGCCCTGCACGTCAGCGACCGACTCGTCGGTCGCCAGCAGCTTCACGCTGTCCACCATGCGCACGATGGTGTTCGTCGGGAAGCGATCGTTGGCCTCGTCCCAGTGCGCCCGCACGAACGCCCACGACGCTGCGCCGTGGTGGCGGTTGCCGATGCAGTCGCGCAGTAGGAACGGCGCGTTCTGCGACTTCACCTCGCTCGACATCGCCAGCTCGCACGTGCGAGCCACCAGCTCGGCGTCGTCGAACAGGGCGAGTGAATGCAGGCTGCGGAGCTGTTCTTGCGGTGTGCTCGGCGAGCGGTACTTCTCGAGCAAGCGCTCGTAGTCGTCGGTGCCGCCCGTGCTGGCGACGACCGTTGTCGCTGCAGCGAGCAACTCGGCGTCGACCGAGCCGGGGTCCCGCTCGTCGGCCGTGAACACGTCTCGCGCCCGGGCGAGCGCCTCGTCGTCGCCGCCGTGGATCGCAGCCATCGAGAGCAGCAGGCCGCGCAACTGGGCGCGCAGCTCGTCCTCGCCACCCTCCGGCTCGCCGAGGTCGGCGAGCGCGGGGCGCACGAGCGTCGACACCCGTGCCCGCAGTCGCTCGAGTGGCTCGCCGTCGACGAGGCGGCCGAGCGTGCGCACTGCGACGGCGATCGATCGCCAGACGGCGATGTCACGGTCGTCGGCGAAACCCTCGAGGAATGTCAGCAGGTCGGCCGCAGGCAGCCGCCCTGCGATCATCGAGCTCGTGGCGTCGTCGACGAGGCAGTAGCGCTCGAGCCGGTCGAGCCCGGCAAGCACCTCACCGGTGAGACGGCTGCGCAGCTCGTCGTCATAGGCGACGCGGAAGAAGCCGTGGCCACCCGCATTGACGACCACCGGCGCGCCGGCGTCGTCGAGCGGCACCGTGATGCGGTCGCCGTCGAGCAGCACCTTGCGCTCGGTCGCTCGGCCGCCCTCTCCTTCGCCCGTGCGCACGTGCACCGGCACGACCCACCGTGAGTCGTGCTCGCCGTCACCGAACGCGAACCGCGTCTGGTCGAGCACGAGCTCGTCGCCGACGAGCGACGCCGACACGAGCGGGTAGCCGCGCTGCCAGATCCAGCTGTCCATCAGCCGGCGCACGGGCTGTGACGTGGCCTCCTCGATCGCGTCCCACAGGTCGCCGGTCTCGGTGTTGCCGTGCGCGTGCGCCGTGAGGTAGCGGTGCACCCCGGCGCGGAACGCCTCGGTGCCGAGGTACTGCTCGAGCATGCGCAACAGGGCGCCGCCCTTCTGGTACGTGAGCACGTCGAACATGCCCTCGCAGTCGCCGGGGCTCTTCACCTCGTACTCGACGGGCCGCGTGCTCGCCAGCGAATCCGTCTCGAACGCCAGGCTGCGCTCGAGCCCGAACGTCGTCCAGCGGTGCCAGTCGGGCCGGTAGGCGTCGCAGGCGGCGAGTTCCATGAACGTCGCGAACGCCTCGTTGAGCCAGATGCCGTTCCACCAGCGCATCGTGACGAGATCACCGAACCACATGTGGGCGAGCTCGTGGGCGACGACGTCGACGACGACCTCTTGTTCGTGCTGGGTCGCGGTTGCGGGATCGACGAGCAGCACCGTCTCGCGGAACGTGATGCACCCGAGGTTCTCCATCGCACCCGCGGCGAAGTCGGGCAGCCCGACGAGATCGATCTTGTCCGATGGGTAGGGAATGCCGTAGTAGTCCTGGAACCAGCGAAGGCAGAACGCGCCGACGTCGAGGCCGAACTCGCACAGCTTCGCCTTGCCGGGCACGTGCACGATGCGCAGCGGGATGCCGTCGACGTCAACGGGGTCGGTCACCTCGAGCGGACCGACGACGAACGCGACGAGATACGTGCTCATCCGCATCGTCTCGGCGAACCGCACCGCCACCTTTCCCGGCCCGCCGTCGCCGCCGTCGCCCGGCCGCTCGTCTCGGCCGACCTCGCTGCAGTTGGAGATCGCCAGCAGATCGGGCTCGACGACGAGCGTCACCTCGAACGTCGCCTTGAGATCGGGCTCGTCCCAGCAGGGGAATGCCCTGCGGCAGTCCGTCGCCTGCATCTGCGTGGTGGCGATGACGCGCTCGTTGCCGTCCTCGTCACGGAAGGTGCTGCGATAGAAGCCGCGCAGCTTGTCGTTGAGGATGCCCGTGAACTCGATCCGCACGGTGGCGCGCCCCGGCTCGAGCGAGCCGTCGACGTCGATCGTCAGTCGCTCGGTCGGCTCGTCGAGCGACCACGACCCTGCCGTCCCGTTCACGATGCACGAACCGATGTCGAGCTCGATCGCGTTGAGGACGAGCTCGCCGATCGGCTCGACCACGTCGATGTCGATCTCGACGACCCCGCTGAACGTTGCGGCGTCGAGGTTCGGCTCCAGCTCGACCCGGTACGCCTCGGGCACGGCCGTCCGTGGGAGTCGATAGGGGTCGAGCGTGTCCGGCCTGGTCTCGGTGTCGGGCGACATGGTCGCCGATGGTATCCGTGACGTCCTGCAACGGTTCCCGCGGCTCCGACTTGCAGCGGGGGCTGCGCCCCCGGACCCCATCGCCACTCGGCTCACTGGCGTTCGCT
>JALZNU010000478.1 GCA_030857495.1 Actinomycetota bacterium
TCGGCATGGTGCGCCAGTGGCAGGAGATGTTCTACGAGGAGCGCTACAGCGAGGTCTACCTGTCGACCGAGCTGCCCGACTTCGTCAAGTGGTCGGAGGCGATGGGTTGCGTCGGCATCCGCGTCGACTCGCCCGAAGAGGTGGCGCCCGCCATCGACAAGGCGAACTCGATCAACGATCGTCCTGTCGTCGTCGACTTCCGCGTCGATGCGTCGGAGAAGGTGTTCCCGATGGTTCCGGCCGGAGCCACCAACGACGACCTGGTGCTGCCCGCCAGCCAGTCGGCCGACGCCGGCTCGCTGCGCTGATGACTGCGTTCCCCGGCCACGCAGGCCGACGGTTACCGCTCCCTCGCTGGCGCTCCGTCGCTCGCATCGAACGAAGGGTCAACCCCCGATGAACAACACCCATCACATCCTGTCGGTCCTCGTGCAGAACCGGCCCGGCGTGCTCGCCCGTGTGGCGAGCCTGTTCGCCCGCCGCGGCTACAACATCTTCTCGCTCGCCGTCGCGCCCGCCGAGTCGGATGCGCAGAGCCGCATCACGATCGTCGTCGACGTCGAGAGCTCGCCGCTGGAGCAGATCGTCAAGCAGCTCTTCAAGCTCGTCGACGTCGTCAAGATCTCCGAGCTCGACCCGACGGAGTCCGTCGAGCGTGAGCTGCTGCTCGCCACCGTGCGAGCGGCACCCGAGGATCGCAGCCAGGTGATCGAGCTGACGTCGATCTTCGAGGGCAAGATCCTGGCGGTCGGCACGACGGCCATCACGGTGAGCCTCGACGGGCACCCGTCCAAGCTCGACGACTTCGAGGCGCTGCTCGACGGTTACGGCCTCGTCGCACTTCAGCGCACGGGCCGAGTGGCCCTCCCCAAGCTCGATCGAACCGCGCAGCCGCGCGCCACCCGGAAGGCAAGTTAGGAACCATGACCTCATCGCAGCGGGCTCGTCGTCCGCTTCGCTTCCTCCTCGCGCCGCGTGCAACTCGTCGCTGGCGCTTCCCTCGTCGCACTTCCTCACGAATGGAGCACTGACATGACCCTCAACGTGTATTACGACGCCGATGCGGACGCATCGCTGATCGCCGGCAAGACCGTTGCCGTGATCGGCTACGGCTCCCAGGGCCACGCCCACGCACTCAACCTCATGGACTCCGGCGTGCAGGTCGTCGTCGGTCTGCGAGAGGACTCGTCGTCGGTCGTGAAGGCGCAGGAGCAGGGGCTGACAGTGAAGTCGGTCGCCGAGGCCGCCGTCGACGCCGACGTGATCATGATGCTCGCCCCCGACACCGAGCAGCGCAAGATCTACAACGAGTCGGTGCACCCGCACATGGCGCCCGGTAAGGCGCTGGCGTTCGCCCACGGGTTCAACATCCGCTACGAGCTGATCGCCGTGCCCGAGGGGTGCGACGTCATCATGATCGCGCCGAAGGGCCCTGGCCATCTCGTACGGCGGACGTACGAGGAGGGTGGCGGCGTGCCGGCGCTGATCGCCGTGGCGCAGGACGCCACCGGCCAGGCGAAGGACCTTGCGCTGTCATACGCCGCCGCCATCGGTGGCACGCGTGCCGGGGTGATCGAGACGACGTTCGCCGAGGAGACCGAGACCGACCTGTTCGGCGAGCAGACGGTGCTCTGCGGTGGGCTGACGTCACTCGTGATGGCCGGATTCGAGACGCTGACCGAGGCCGGGTATGCGCCGGAGATGGCGTACTTCGAGTGCCTCCACGAGGTGAAGCTCATCGTCGACCTGATGTACGAGGAGGGGATCGCCGGGATGCGGTACTCGATCTCGGACACGGCGGAGTTCGGCGACGTCACCCGCGGGCCGCGCATCGTCACCGACGAGACGAAGGCGGAGATGCGCCGCATCCTCGGCGAGATCCAGGACGGCACGTTCGCCAAGGAGTGGGTGGACGAGTCCGACAGCGGCCGCGAGCGCTTCAACGCGCTCCGTGCCAGGGGCGCCCAGCACCCGATCGAACAGGTCGGCGCCCAGCTGCGCTCGATGATGCCGTGGATCGGCGCCGGCAAGACCAAGGTCTCCGACGCCAGCGGCGGCTGAC
>JALZNU010000479.1 GCA_030857495.1 Actinomycetota bacterium
TGGCAGCAACTCACGGGTCCGGCGACGGCGAAGGGTGTCGAGGACCGCGCCTTTTTTCGATACGTCCCGGTGCCCACGCTGTGCGAGGTCGGTGGCAACCCCGACCCAGCTGCGGATGTCGATCGCGTCGCCGAGCTGCACGCTCATCACGAGGTGGTGGCGCGGCGGTGGCCGTCGACGCTGCTCGCCGGCACGACCCACGACACGAAACGATCGGAGGACGTGCGGGCGCGTGGACTCGCCGTGTGCGAGCGCGCCGGCGCCTTCGTGGCTGCGTTCGACGAGTGGACGCACGTCGAGCGCCCGCTGCTCGGCGACGTCGACCCGTCGATGGCATGGCTCGCCGTGCACACCGCCGTCACCGCCTCACCGTCGACGGATCGGCTCGTCGCGTTCCTTGTCAAGTGCGGCCGCGAGGCCGAGCTGCACACGTCGTGGGCCGAACCCGACGAGCGCTACGAGTCGTGGCTCGGCGACGTCGCAGCGGCCGCAGTGCGTGCAGGGCATGGGGGCGGGCCGCTGCACACGGTTGCCGCCGACGCCGCCACCCGTGGCGCGGCCATCTCGCTGGCGATGCTCGCCGTGCGCTGCACCGCGCCGGGAGTGCCCGACGTCTACCAAGGGACCGAGGCGGCGAGGTTCCTCCTCGTCGACCCGGACAACCGTGTCGAACCCGATCGGTCGAGGCTCGACGCCGTTGTGGCGAAGGCGGCAACACTCGACCTGCCGACGGCGCTGGCCGAACCCGGTGCGCCCTGCGCGCGTGCCGTGGTCCTGACCCGGCTGCTGGCGCTGCGACGCGCCGAGCCGACAGCGTTCGGCCCGGACGGTGGATACCAACCCCTCCCGGAGTCGGGCGGCGAGGAGGGGGCCGCGATCGCGTTCGCCCGCCTTGACGCCTCGAACGAGGCGCGGGTCGTGACCGTGATCGCCCGTGACCCCGTGACCGTGGAGCTGCCTGCCGGCGCGTGGCACGACGTGCTCGCCGACGGGTCGCCGCCCCACACGGGTTCGGTCACGGCCGACGGCACGCGCCCCGTCGTGCTCCACCGCCGACCGGCAGGCTGAACCAAATTCGCCAGGGCGGCTCTCACAGCGTGATGGGTCGGCGACGCTAGGCGCGTCATCGAGGTGCCTCCGCGGCCACGCGAAAAATCGGGGGCGCGATGATGATCTTGTGATCGTGAGCAGCGAGAGGGAACGCTGTGGCGCTACCTGAAAGTCGAGGGCGATGATGCGCGAGAGATTGCCGTTGCGGATGACGGTGGCCGTGCTCGGATCGGTTCTCGCGCTCGCGTCGTGTGGAGAAGACGACGGCACCGCGGGAGACCCCGTCCCGAGCAGCAGTGATGCCCCATCGGTGACAAGCACGCCGTCGTCGGATACGCCGCATTCGACAAACCTGGAGACGATCCCCGACGACGAGGTGTCCTATCAGGTGCGCGTCGAGCGCGCCCGTGAGCTCGGTTTCGGACCGCCGGTCGAGCGGCTGTTTGCCGACATCGAAGCGACATCACGTGACGTCGCGTTTGCGGGGCCTCTGCTCGTGGACGGTTCAACAGGTGTCGTCTCGGTCTGCCTTGCGTTGCCGCTCGATCCCCTAGGCGAACTGCCGACGTGTGGCGCCGGGCTGTTACGAACAACGCTGCAACCTGATGCGGTAGTCGGCGCCGACCTGGAGGACGTCGGCTCGCTCGACGAGTTCACGTTCTACGGGCTCGGCGACGACCTCGCGGTCGCTGGGCGCGCCGCCTACGACGACGGCGTCCTCGTGCTTTCCGACGCCGTGCTGCGAGAAGCTGGCGACCAGCGCGCTCCCACTACCGTTACCCAAGTTATCTGATAGTCTGATCTGGTGCCCGAAGTGACAGCCACGGAAGCATCGAGGCGCTTCGCCGACCTGCTGGACGGCGTCGAGCATCGTGCCGAGCGTTACACCATCGTGCGCCGCGGCCGCGTGATCGCTCAGCTCGCACCAGCCGTTGCCACGTCCGGCGCGCAAACCAAGGCGCTTCTGCGCCGCCACCGCGTCGATCGGGCGTGGAGCGACGATCTCAGCG
>JALZNU010000480.1 GCA_030857495.1 Actinomycetota bacterium
AGACCCCTGCCGACAGGCCGTACGGCGTGTTGTTCGCCTTCTCGACAGCCTCGGCCGGCGTCCGGAAGGTGAGGATCGACAGCACCGGCCCGAAGATCTCCTCCCGGGCGATCCGGTGTGCCTGCGTCACCCCGGTGAAGATCGTCGGAGCGAACCAGAAGCCGCGGTCGGGGAGCTCGCACGGCGGCGACCAGCGCTCGGCTCCCTCGGCCTCGCCGACCTGCGACAGGTCGCGGATGCGGCTCAGCTGCTCGCTGGAGTTGATTGCCCCGACGTCGGTGTTCTTGTCGAGCGGATCTCCGACGCGCAAGGTGGCCATCCGGCGTTTGAGGCGCGCGAGCACGTCGTCGTACACGCTCTCCTGCACGAGAAGTCGTGAGCCCGCGCAGCAGACGTGACCCTGGTTGAAGAAGATGCCGTTGACGATGCCCTCGACGGCCTGGTCGATGGGCGCGTCGTCGAACACGATGTTGGCGGCCTTGCCACCGAGCTCGAGGGTGACGGACTTGGCGGTGCCCGCCACCGTGCGGGCGATCGCCTTGCCGACCTCGGTCGAGCCGGTGAAGGCGACCTTGTCGACGTCGGGATGCGACACCACGGCGCGGCCGGTGTCGCCGGCCCCGGTGACGATGTTGACGACGCCGGGGGGGAGGTCGGCCTGCTGGCAGATCTCGGCGAAGAGCAGCGCGGTGAGCGATGTCGTCTCGGCGGGCTTGAGCACGACCGTGTTGCCTGCCGCGAGGGCCGGCGCGATCTTCCACGAGAGCATCAGCAGTGGGAAGTTCCACGGGATGACCTGGCCGGCGACCCCGAGCGGCTGCGGGACGGATCCGCCGGGGGTGTCTCCCGGCAGCGCATACTCGAGCTTGTCGGCCCAGCCCGCGTAGTAGAAGAAGTACGCCGCGACCAGCGGGACGTCGACGTCGCGGGACTCGCGGATCGGCTTGCCGTTGTCGAGGGACTCGAGCACGGCGAGCTCGCGGGAGCGCTCCGAGATGATGCGGGCGATCCGGTAGAGGTACTTGGCGCGCTCGGTCCCTGGCATCGTCGACCAGATGCGCGAGTAGGCGCGGCGTGCCGCGGCGACAGCCTTGTCGACGTCGCCCTCGGTGGCCTCGGAGACCTCGGCGAGCACTTCCTCGGTGGCCGGGCTGACGGACTTGAATGCGTGCCCACTGCCGTCGACGAACTCACCGTTGATGAACAGGCCGTATGACGACTTGAGATCGACGACTGCGCGTGACTCCGGCGCCGGGGCGTACTCGAAAGACATGGGGCTCCTCGCTAGTCGAGCGTGAAGTAGTCGGGACCGCTGTAGCGGCCGGTAGCCATCTTGGTGCGCTGCATGAGCAGGTCGTTGAGGAGCCGGGAGGCGCCGAAGCGGAACCAGTCGGGATCCAGCCAGTCGTCGCCGGCGGTCTCGTTGACCATGACGAGGTACCTGATCGCGTCCTTGGCCGTGCTGATGCCTCCTGCCGGCTTGACGCCGACCATCCGACCCGTCGCCTCACGGAAGTCTCGCACCGCCTCGAGCATGATCATGGTGACCGGCATGGTGGCAGCGGGCTGAACCTTGCCGGTGCTCGTCTTGATGAAATCCGCGCCGGCCAGCATCGACAGCCAGGACGCGCGGCGGACGTTGTCGTACGTCGCAAGCTCGCCGGTCTCCATGATGACCTTGAGGTGAGCGCTGTCGCCCCCCGGCCGGGCGCACGCCTGCCTGACGGCGACGATCTCGTCGAACACCCGCTGGTAGCTGCCGGAGAGGAAGGCGCCCCTGTCGATGACCATGTCGATCTCGTCCGCTCCAGCGGCGACGGCCGCACGCGTGTCCTGCAGCTTGATCTCGAGCGTCGAACGGCCCGACGGGAAGGCGGTCGCGACGGATGCGACGCAGACGCCGGAGCCGTCGAGAGCCTCCTTGGCAGTGCGCACCATGTCGGGGTAGACGCAGATCGCCGCAACCGGAGGGCAGGTGGGGTCGGCAGGGTCGGGACGCCGCCCCTTGGCGCAGAGCGCTCGCACCTTGCCGACGGTGTCTTGGCCCTCGAGCGTCGT
>JALZNU010000481.1 GCA_030857495.1 Actinomycetota bacterium
AGCACGACGTACAAGGTGCCGAAGGACGAGCGCGTCGCCGTCGGGTTCTGGGAGGCCGGTCGTGGCTACCTCACCCACCACCTCCACATGGACAAGGGCAAGATCCTCAACTACCAGATCAACACGCCGTCCACCTGGAACGCGTCGCCTCGCGACCCGTTCGGCAACCCTGGCCCCTACGAGGAGGCGATCGTGGGAACGCCGATCCTCGAGAGCGTGAGCGACGACGACGTCAAGGGCATCGACATCCTGCGGGCGATCCGCAGCTTCGACCCGTGCATGCCGTGCACCACGCACATGGACACCGGCAAGGGTGTCATCGTGCGCGAGGTGAACTCCTGCGGCTGCACCTTGGAATGACCCCGAGTGTGATCGCGGGGCCGATCCTCGTCGGCGGCATAGGGTTGCCGTGGCTGCGTGATCTCGACTTCGGCACCCAGTTCATCGTCCGCGTCGAGCACGAACCGTGGCCCGACGGCGTGCTGCTGGAGGACCTCTCGTATGCTGCGCACCGCGTGCTGCACCGCCTGCAAGAGATCGTCCCCTCGAAGGTCGTGCTCGTCGGGGCGATGCCGCGCGACGTCGATCCGCCCGGCACGATCAGGCGGTACACGTTGGACCTGACCCCTCCCCCGCCGCAGGAGGTCCACGAGCGGCTGACGGAGTCCGTCGGCGGCATCATCGATCTCGACCACACCCTCGCCGTCGTGCGGCACTGGGGCGCCTTTCCCGACGACACGACCGTGATCGAGGTCGAGCCTGCAGACCGGTCGTTCGGCCTCGGCTTCAGCGACCCGGTCGAGCAGGTCGTCGACGAGGTGTTGCGTCTCGTGCGAGAGGAGATTGGCACCCCAGAGGTGGTGCGGTGACAGCGTCCGACGAACAACTGCCAGTTGACGACGTCCTCGCCCGCGTTGCCGCACTCGCCGAGGAGCTCGCTGCCCATCCCGAGGTCGGACCGCAGGTGCTCGAGCTGCTCGACTGGGTCGACGCCTTCCATCGCGACGGCCTCGGCCGGCTGGTCGAGATGATCAGAGCTTGGCGCGGCGAGATCTTCCTCGAGGCCGTTGCCGATGACGAGCTCGCAGGCGGGCTGCTCGCCGCGTACGACCTCGGCGAAGGGGTCGTCGAATCGGCGGAGCGGGCCGTCGAGCGGGCAATGGCCGAGATCCGACCGCTCGCCGCGTCCCATGGCGGCGACATCGAGGTCGAGCGCATCGGCGACGGCGTGGTCGAGGTGCGTCTGCAGGGCACCTGCGACGGATGCCCGAGCGCTGCGGCGACGCTGACCCACGGCGTCGAGGCCGCACTGCGCCGGCACTGGGTGAGCTTCCGCCGCCTCGAGGTGAGCGAAGCAGCGCCGGTCGACCCTGCCAAGGAGGATCTGGAGTGCCCCGTCCCGGCACCGATCCCGCCGGCGTCGCCACCCACGCCGGCGGAGCCGCTGCTGCAGATACGCGGCCACGAGCAGGCGTGATGACCGGCGAGGATGCGGCGGCCCTCGCGTTCCGGGCACGTGCGCTCGCGCAGGCGCACGCGCTGAGCGCCACCGCCCAGCGTCTCGTCAACCGTGCGGTGGCAGAAGAGGCAGAGACTCAGCCGAGGCCGGAGCTCGGTGCCTGGGCGGGCGCGGCGTTCACCCAGGGCTACTGCCTGCGACGGGTGGAGGAGGACGGCGAGGAGCTCGCGGTCGCCGAGTCCGACGACGAGTCACTCGATCGCGCCGCCACCGCCGTCGTCGCCGAACTGCGCAGGGGTACGGCCGACGACATGACGGTCGCGGCGCTCGACCTTCTCGTCGCATCGCAGGTCGAGCACCGCCTGGAACCGTGGCGCGACGAGCTCGACGACGCCACGTGGGCGGACCTCGAGCAGTACCTCACGTGGTGGGTGGTCAAGGGCTACGGACTGCGTGTCGCCGAGACGTCCGAGGTCGGGCCGTGATGCGCGTGCTCATCGCAGGGGTCGGCAACGTCCTGCGCGGTGACGACGGGTTCGGCGTCGAGGTGGCGAGGCGACTCGAAGCGATGACGCTGCCGGCCGGTGTGCGGGTCGT